>DATAMG010000071.1:0-14226 GCA_036260705.1 Chitinispirillaceae bacterium
CGCATGATGATGCCACAAATGACTGGGAAAAATGTAACAGGACCAGATAAAAATCATCAATTACAACCCAAACAATGATTAGTACCTTATTATGCAAACATCAGTGATATCACCACCTTGCTCAAATAGCATGCATCAGTCTATATCAATTTACAGACAGGTACTCCTGAATGTCGCATTTAGAATTTTAAGTGACTCAGAACTTGCGGAAGATGTGATTCAGGATGTTTTTCTCGCATATCTGCAGGCACCCGATAACTTTAATGGTGCTTCAACTCTTAAGACATACCTTTACAGAATGGTTATTAACCGTTGTATCGATGTCCGTCGTCGCAGGAGTAGATTCAGCCGCTTGCTGGAAAATTTCAACTGGGAAAATCATGGATATCCTCAGAATACCTATGAGGCAAAGGATCTAACCAGACGGGTTCTATCTGACATTAATGATCAGTTCCGCATCCCGCTTATTCTTACTGAAGTTGATGGGATGTCCTACGAAGAAATCGCGTCAACTCTGAATCTGACTGTAAATACTGTACGTACCAGAATTTTTCGTTGCAGACAGAAACTAAGAAAAAAATTAAAATCGTTGGGGTATCCATTATGAAAAATTGCCGTATCATCCGCTTGTTAATCAGTAGGTCACTGGACGGTGATCTTTCCGCTGAAGAAACGGCTGAAATGACCATCCATACTTTAAATTGCAGCCGATGCAACAATCTTTTAAAAAATTATTCCACTTTAAAAAAGCTTGTAGCTTCAAGCTTCTCGGAACAACCACTTCCGGCCGACATTGCCTCATCAATAATTGCAACTTCAGAAAAAAGAAAAAAACAAAAAGCCTGGTCTTTAGCCTGGTTAATTTCCAGCGCGGCTTTAATCTCAATATGTCTGTTCGGTTTAAAAATGATTCAGTCGTTTAAGAAAAATTCCAATTCCATAACCGTCGTCTGGGAAAGCAGATATCCTACTAGCATGAGTATGCCATTGAGTTCGCTTATCTATTATGAACAATTTGCATCCGAAGCAATTCATTCACAGTTCGTATCAATTTCTCCTCAATATCAATCATCTGGAACTCTTACTGACCAACAAACCATCTCAACTTATTATAACAGTCCGCTTTTTGCAGATGGACTATCTGAGGAGTATCAATCAGTTGCGGGTGGAAGTAATGAAGCATATCAATGATAATGTTGTTTTTACTACAATTCTCACACACATCTTTGCATTTTACACATTATGTCATTCTCATGGAAAAATTCGATGATAAAATTGCGCACATGTACTGAAGGTAAATAAATGGAATCAAGAAACTATAAACGGAATCATTACTCTGATGATTACAAAAGAGAGGTAGTTCAGAAATTTTTAGATAGCGGATTACCTGAAACTGTTTTCGCAACATCTGTTGGGATTGATCATTCGATGCTTCATAGATGGCGCAGAAAATTCATAGATGAATCCATTTCTGTTGAAAATCAAATTGTGAAACCAGAATATATTTCTGATGAAATGATAGCTGTTAAAAGAGAGATCGTTTTGATTAAAAAGAAAATGGAAATTCTTCAGAATGTCATAAAAAAAACTTTAAGTGACAGGTATATGAAAGAACTATCAGAAATCAATACAGATTAACCAGCACTAACGATATTAATTTACATTCCGATTAATATCAGTATTATTGGATACGCAAATTTGAATTGATATCAACTTTGAAACATTAATTATGTAATTCACATAAGTCACTGACAGCCATTGCTCTATTCACCTATCTTCGTGTTTCACTTTTTGTTTACAGACTTGCTGACATTATCATCCAACTCAGAACCAAGTTTTCCAGTTGTTTTGCCTAATCCGGATCCCAGTTCACCTGTTGTCTTTCCTAGTCCGCTACCCAATTCACCCACAGTTTTACCCAGACCAGAGCCCAGTTCACCAGTGGTTTTGCCTAGTCCGCTGCCTATTTCACCAGTAGCTTTTCCTAATCCAGGTCCTAAATCACCGACAGTTTTACCCAGTCCAGAGCCCAGTTCACCGGTGGCTTTAGACAGCCCAGGCCCCAGATCACCGACTGTCTTCCCTAAACCAGCACCAAGTTCTCCTGTCGCTTTACTTAATCCAGGTCCCAATTCACCAACAGTTTTACCCAGTCCCGAACCAAGCTCTCCAGTAGCTTTAGATAAACCCGGTCCCAGTTCTCCAACAGTCTTGCCTGCCCCTTTGCCAATTTCGCCTACCGCTTCGCCTACTGGTTTAAGTAGATTGTTAAGGATTTGCGGATTACGATCGAGTGTATCAAGGGCTCGCGACAGAATCTCATGTACTTTTTTCAGGCGGACCTTTAGAATCGCCTGTGCTTCAACACCCAGAATATCTACTTCTACTTTTTCTATTTTGATAATTGCACCTACTTTCAATTTAACAAGATTTGCCAGTTCAGCGTTGATTGCAACCTGAGCTTCAAGGTTATCGACCTCGATTTTTATTTCGTCTACTTTCACAGTTGGAATATCTAAAAACACATCTGGCATCTGATCTTCTGGTAGATTATCCTCTAAAGCTGCCTGTGCCACAAGTTGACGAGTATGTTCGCGTGAAGGTGGTTGGGACAGTTGTTCTTCTTTTGGACTTCGAGATACTTCCGGATTTTCTGTCTTTTTTTCCTCTTTTATTGAAGTTGTCGCTTTACCATTACCCGAAATTTCATAATTATTTTCATTATCTGGTGTTGCCATATTCAACCTTGAGATTGCTGCTGGTTTTTAGCTTTCATAATTTCTTCCTCGAGCACTTGAACAGCGCCGCTTATTCGAAGCAATGTAACCTGAAGGTCATTTTGCTGCTGTTGCAGTTTTTCCAGATCTTTTCTGCCGGAATCATACTGATTTCTAAGTTGTGAGAGACGGTCTTCAAGAGGATTAGCCATTTTCACCTCGCTATTTTGGTAAACAAATATTCTTTTGGACATATCCCTTAACACCAAATCGATGGTTTCAAAAACAAGTAAATGCATTTTCAGTGCCAGATCATCGTAATTTTATCGGGTACATGTATTGCATTTTTATAATGTTATTGAATGTAATTCAAATGAACTATATATTAAATCTTTCCAGGAGGTCTGTTATGCTTGAAGCTGCAATTCACAATGAGGCTACAGCAGCGCTCAACAGGTTGCAGAATAAGCACGCCGATCTGAAAAAACAAATCGAAAAATCCTATGGCTATGCTGTATTCCCGTATGTGGGAAGAGCTGGTGTTGTTTTAGGAGGGGCGTACGGGCAAGGTGAAGTATATGAAAGCGGTATACCAGTAGGGTTTGCAACATTAAGCCAAATAACTGTTGGAATTCAGGTTGGTGGTCAAACTTTCACCGAAGTATTGATTTTTCACAATAAAAAATCTCTGGATGAATTTAAAAGACAAGGAAAAGTTGGCTTTTCAGCTAATGCTTCAGCTGTAATGATAAAAGCAGCTGCAACTGCAACCAGTAAAGTTTCCGATGTTAGTGCCAGGGCTTATTCTATTGGGGGAATGCTTCTTGAAGCCTCTCTAGGGGGGTCAAAATTCATGTTTATTCCTCCATTAGCAAATTCACCAAAAATACCGGAAAAGCCCAAAGAAAATCGACCTGAAAATAAAAAACAACAAAGTCCCTCACAGCAACAGCAGCAATCGATAAATGACCAATCAGATCAAAGTGATCCACCCAAAACAAAATCCGTTGGTGTTGCAGACTGGACAAAAGAGCAGCTTGGAAAGTTGCCCGGTATAGCAAAACTGCTTCCACATAATGGCAAAAGCAAATATCCTTTTGTCGACAAAATAAAGAATACGGCTTCTGCTGCCCAAAAAGAAATTTCTATAAATAAAACCTTGAAAAAAGATGTGGAAGCTGCATTAATAACTGTTAAGGAAAAACATCCAGAGTTCAAAAAAGCTGTCGATAAATCCTATGGTTATGCTGTTTTTCCTGCGGTAGGAAGAGCAAGCCTGATCCTGGGCGGAGTTTATGGAAAAGGTATTGTATTCGAACAGGGTAAATTGATTGGTTATTCAGCTATCATTCAAGTCTCAATTGGAGTGCAGGTGGGAGGAGAAACATTCTCAGCATTTGTGCTGTTTTCAGATAAAGCAGCTCTGGACCGTTTCAGGAATGGTAAAGTTAATTTTGCAGCCAATGCAGCTGCAGTAATTGTAAAAGCAGGTGCCGAAGCTACCAACAAGTATCAATCTGATAAAGTTTATTTCTTCTCTGAAGGTGGATTACTGATTGATGTCGCTATTGGTGGTCAAAAATTTGTTTTTCGGGGAGCAGCCCTAACCAAAAATCAGCAGATTGAGCAAAATTAAAATAACATGTATGATGATTAATGAAAAGGGGACTACAATTCATGCCGGTATTGTCCATATTGCATGGTGTTAAAAATTCAGTAAACCATTTTTTAAATAATATCAGATCATCTAAAATCCTAAACCGTATCAGAAAACCTGCTGATGTTAAAAAACACACAGAGGAAACTACCAAGCAGGTCCTGGTTTCCTCTAATGTTTCCTTTCCACAAAGAGAAAAGGAAAGTACTGAACAAAAAAAACAAACTTCACAAATTGTAGCTGAAGCTGCTAAAGATGAAGGAACCGGTGAATCCACACCTGATGTTCTGCTCGATATCCCCATTCTTAAAATTGATGAACTGAAATTAAACCTTGATGATCTTGATGCGCAGGTTGCTTTACAGTCGGACCTTGGAAAACTCATCAGAATTAACATCGGTGCTCACGCAAGCATAAAAAAACTGGACCTTGATTTGAAGGGAGTCGACGCTAAAGCTGTGTTAAAGGTCAGACTCAAAGATGTTTATAAAATTTTCTCCAGAGCATTCGATTCTCTGGACAGTAATCCAGATATTTCAAACAACCTTATCAGCTCTGCTAAAGAGGAGGCATTTGAAAATTCCACTATGAATTTGGTCGGAAATCAGACATTAACAGATGATACAATTGCAGAAAACCCCAAAGATACAACAGAAAAGGTAAAAACTGATAATCCCCTTTTAAATAATGCCAGCGATTCCATTGAAATAAAAAGTAATGTAAATTCCGAAAAGACCAGGCTTCGTTTCCGAGAAGATAAATGATCTTATTCAAGCCATTGTCTCGTATGTAAACTAATATGACATCGATAATCTATTGATAGCTATTGCAGCGTTTTACATAAGAATCAATGTCGAATTTTCTTTTTAGACCGGCAGCACTCATGTAACGAACTTTTCCAAATATCGGACGTTCTTTCCATGCCCGATCATGCTTACCAAAACACCAGGCAACTCCAGTGAATCCGTTGGGATCTCGCCCGTCTATTTCATATTTATTATTCAGGTATAGTGCAGTTGAAAAGGCTTCCTGTGGTGACTTCGTCCATTCAATTATCTTTTTTCCCCAATACATCCTCATGTATCCATGCATTTTACCTCTGTGGACCATCTCCTGTTGTGCAGCATTCCAGTAAGGGTCGTGAGTCTGCGCATTCTCCAACTGATCTTGATCATAAATATATTCTCTGACATCATTTTTGTGGGCTTGCAATGTTGCAAGTGCCCATTGGGGCAGATGGAAAAAGGAATCATACATACTGTTGTACCAGATAAAATTCATACTTAATTCACGTCGCACAATCAGCTCTTCAAGGAAAGAATTCTGGCCGGGATTATTATACTTTTTAACCTCCAGGGCAATATGAAGAGGCGAGATTTGTCCAAAATGTAGATATGAACTAAGATTGGAACAGTAGTCCAGAGAAGGATCATTTCGAAGGTCTGCAAAATGATCCATTTTCTTGTTAATGAAAATTGTAAGCTGTTCAAGCGCACAGGATATGCCTCCACTCAGCCAATGTACTTGCTGCACAGAAGACTCCACATTGAGAGATGATACAATTTGATCTATTGTTTTACCTGTTAAGATATCCTTTTGAGAATATCCTAATGAGTCTTTCCTGATATCTTCTGATTTGAGAGGAACTAGATACATTGGCAATAGATGCTGTATTTTAGGTCGCAATGTCCTGGCAGAGAACTGCTCCTTTGATGATGCTATAGCTACCGGTATAATTACATCACTTTCGATCTCAACCATTTTGCATACAATTTTACTAGCTGAATCAAATCTCCACTGTTGTTGAATTCTCAAATATCCCATGTCTGTGATTACCAGCACTGCATCAAGAGCCATAAGAACCACACCTTCAACCGGATTGCAGTGCTCAACAACCATGTTTATTCCGCGCTGGTAAAGGATTGCTTTTGTTTCAAGCAATCCTTGTAGCATGAAGACATAATGGCGGCAGTTAGCTTCCGGGAATTCTGCAGTCAATCCAAAGTAAACGATAAGCGGTTTATTGAACCGGTTAGCTTCGCAAACTGCATACTCCAGTGCATGATTGTATACCGCTCTCTGGGATTGCTGCATCCAATAGAGTACATAAGAGCCATTTCGAACCGGTTTTTTGTTTAATGCATGTATTCGTGATGATTGAACCAAATAAAAACCCTTTCCAAAATTTCCTTCTATAACTGGTAATTTAGACTGATTCTGTGTTCTATCCAGGCATTTAACTGCCTTGCTCAATTACTATGACATGCAACACGCAGACCTGAAGACCATCAAGGATATATCAAGCAGCAAAATAATGAAACCTGACGTTTAGGAACAAAGATGTCAGATGATTGATCTTTGTAATTTTCATAATCAATACATCGTTAAATAACTATAAGTTCATTTCTAAAAAACTGTATATCTATTATTTTTGTTCAAAATCTTATTCACCTATCGGAGAAAACAGATAATGTACGTAAATATCATTCTTGGCTACATTGCAAAAGGCGGCTATCAGTTCATGATTCCACTCTTTTTATTATCAATTATCGCGCTTGCAGTAACTGTAAATACTATTTTCGGTATTGATGCCAAAGAAAAACAAAAACTCTCCGTACTTCCAGGGGACCTTCTTGAAATCTATTATCTTGACCAATATGCCTTGGGAGGAAGAGTTAATCTTCCGATTAAAAGCTTTATCCAGGTGGGGCGTGGGATTTTCACCTTCAGGTAGTGGTCATATAGCCTTGTTTTTATGTATTTTATTGTTGTGATTAATTAAAAAGGAGTCATTTATGCGGTTTTCTTTTTATTTTGTCTGTTTTTTAACATTCATTTCTGTTTTTTCCCCGGTTTTTGCACAGACAGCTTCAATCGGGTTCTCCTATACCATACTCCATCCTGAAAATGCAGAAAATTCTGAAGTGACAGTATCCACAGATACTGTGAAGTTCAGGTTGTTTTATGTAGATAATGTCTGCAGTGGTTTCTCTTACAATTTTGTTCCCAACCAAAAAACATTGCTTGTACAACGGACTTCATCAGATTCAGACAGTTGTACATCTGAAGAACAGATCCTCTATGGAGTTGAAGGGCATTTAACGAATATTCCAAAAGGAAAACATATTTTTGAGCTTCAAACCGGACCCAGTAAGACTATTCAGGAGTCTATTTTTCGGGAAGTTGTCAACATAAAAAAATAAAGAGTGCGTTTTTTTAAATGATAATACAGCACAAATGTGAAGCCGAAGAAATACCTCAATTGCCCAGCCACAATTTCCTGTCTAAACTTCTATATTGAATCGCCTCTGAAATGTGTGCTGCTTCAATGGTTTCTTTACCATCAATATCAGCCACAGTACGGGCTACTTTTAGTATCCTGTCGTATGCCCTGGCAGATAAACCCAGTTTCTCTATGGCGTTTCTCAGAAGTCCCTGACATTCTTCAGTTAAATCACAGTATTTTCTTATGTGTCTGGATTCCATATGAGCATTACAGTAAAGTCTTTTATCGGTTTTAAATCTCTTAAGCTGTGTTTGCCTGGCCAGCGAAACCTTTTCCCGTAAAGAAGCACTGTCCTGCCCCGGTGTTTTCCGGGAAAGCTCATCATAGCTTAAAGCCGGCACTTCCACATGGATATCGATCCGGTCTAAAAGAGGACCAGATATTCTGGCCATGTATTTCTGTATCTGCTCTGGTTTACAACTACACTTATGTCTGGTATCTGTATAATAACCACAGGGGCAGGGATTTAAGGCTACTGCCAGCATGAATCTTGCCGGATAGGAAAGCGACATAAGCGCACGGGAAATGGTAACTTTCCCATCCTCCAGAGGTTGACGAAGGTTTTCCAGCACATTCTTGCTGAATTCCGGAAGTTCATCCAGAAAAAGCACTCCATGATGACTCAGGCTGACTTCGCCTGGTCGGGGATAAGATCCACCTCCGATTAGTCCTGCATCAGATATGGTATGATGAGGTGAACGAAAGGGGCGGATCGCCAGAAGCGGAGTGGTACTATCCAAAAGTCCAGCAACAGAGTGTATTTTGGTGGTCTCCAGTGCTTCGTCAAGAGAAAGGTCGGGTAATATAGTCGGTAACCTCCTGGCCAGCATGGTTTTACCAGAGCCTGGCGGCCCAAGCATCAGAATATTATGCCCACCACTTGCCGCCACCAGTAATGCTCGTTTTATGTGGTCCTGCCCTTTGACATCTTTAAAATCTATGGCATAATGACGGGCCTGATTGAAGAGCTGGGAGAGATCTGTGGTAAACGGTTTTATTTCTGATTCACCAGTAAGAAAATCCAGAGCTTCACTCAGAGTATGAACCGGATAGATCTGCACCCCTTCAGCTACAGAGGCCTCCATAGCATTTTCAAAGGGAACCAGCATCTTTTTTATCCCCAGTTCCCTGGTTTTAATGGCCATGGCCAGCAAACCCTTAACCGGTTTTACCGAACCATCCAGAGATAATTCCCCCAAAATTATGTATTCTTCCAATAACATGTTTTTAACCTGGCCAGAACCCATCAATAACCCGATTGCTATGGGCAGATCGTAACCGGAGCCCTCCTTTTTCATGTCTGCAGGAGCCATGTTTATAGTTACTTTGCGGACTGGGAATTCGAATCCGCAGTTTTTGATGGCAGACATAACCCGCTCTCTTGATTCCCTAACCGCTCCATCAGGTAAACCCACGATGGTTAATCCTGGAAGCATCTCACTGAGATCCGCTTCAATACCAATCAAAAATGCATCGATACCCAGTACAGCCATGGAATAAACTTTGGCTAACATTTTGTTCCTCAAGCAATTAAGGTTAATTTATTGTCGGAAAAACAGTAATGGAATTGAAATCTGGGAAAGAAAAAAAGGAGAATGGTCAGTAATTGGTAGAAATATAGATTTTTGGGAAAGCCCGATGGTGGAGAAAGATGACTATAAAAGTATGCAGTCTCTATCTGAAACTCAAAACCTATTTTTGAACTTCAAAAGATCTTATTTCCCCCGGAGATCTCATCAGATAAACCATATTAGTTTTTGAAGCAGATGAAATAAAATTCACGCTCATTTTTATTAAACAATGTTGTATATAATTTTTACTAATTGGTTTAAAATGTAATATTTTTGAAAGTATAAGATAGTACTGGAACCTATCCGGAAAAAGCAAACCATAATGAATATTGAACGACCTGATAAGAGGTCTTTCTGTACAGTTAAAAGGATTGCTGTTGGCAAGAGTGATTACGAATAGTGCGTTTGTGTTTAATATTTTCTTAATATTTATTAACTTTTTTTAAAATGTACGATATTTTTATATAAAAGATCCTGATTTTCCAGTTACCTTTTCGGTATGGCTGATCCATTCTTATATGGATCACAAAAAAAGGATCGGTTAGTATGTTCAGGTGGTTTGCATGGATAAAAGTCGTTTAATTCTTAATAACTGCTTCGGAAAATTCAGATACTGTTTAACATTATATTATTTGATAATTCAGATAGTCTGCCTGATCAATATCATTTCATCTGCTGAAGAACTTTTAAGAGACACAGCACTCATAAAAAGTTATAACTGGATGCACTATCTTTCCGAAGAAACTTCTGCAAAAATGTCTTTTTCCTTTGATTCAACCGGTTGTACTATAGTGGTTCAGCAATCAGGAATTCAGGAATATGAGGCAGGTATTGGACAGCAGGTCAATATTCAAAAAGATAAAACTTACATCATGAGCATGACCGCCTCATCTGATCAATCAGCTGAGGTCACTTTTTGTATAAGACAAAACAGTGCACCCTGGTTTCATTATGCCTCACGAACCATACAGCTAGCTCCGGAATCCAAAACTTATACATTTAAATGGATTAACCGTGGTTCAGGCGCGGTTGAACTTCGTAACGAGTTGTTTGGCCTTCAAATCGGCAGATTAAAAGGCACTATGCACATCACCAGATTCTCTCTTATTGAACAGGACACATCAGCTGAAGATATAAACGATTTTGAATGTCCAGTCGAACCGAAATGGAATGCCACCACTGCAAATATTCAAACCCTGCCCAAAGGCTTTGTAATATATAGCCACTCTGATGAAAGTGGAATTTTTATTTCAGAATTGAATAAATGGGACCCGGTCAAACTTCCCGGCGAATATTCAAATGTCTCCCTTGTTTCGCTTTCTGATGATGGACGCTGGATATTATACTGCACAGATAATCTTTATTTAATGAGGATAGATGGAAAATTCAAGACCAAAGTACCAACTCCGGGTGGATCTACCTCTGCAGGATTTCTCCGTTCAAGCCCATTCAGTACCGAAATCTTCTTTGATTCTAAAGAATCTGAAATACTTTATGCAATGCAGGTTACACTCTCCGATAGCAGCATTTCATTGGGCAGCACTAGAATCATTGCGCAACTAGGTCAGGATTATAAGTTTGAGGATTATTACAGGTTAAACGTATGCAAGGATCAGATCTGGGGTGCAATCACCTCTATTGTAAATGGTATACCAAAAAGACGATCCGGATTTATAACTATACCGGAATCAGGAATGGGTACGGCAACATCGGAAAATGTTTTTAAATTCAAGCCTGACAATTCCGAAGAGGTATTCGGATGTAATCATGCTATGTCACATGATGGCAAGTATTGTGTAGCTGTTCCTGGAACTGCAGGAGAAACCGGTAGCTACAGCCACTGCGTACCTGCCTCCCACAAAGGTTTTTACGTTACCGGGTTTTACCGTTGGACAGATCCACCGGTAGATGTAAGAGAACAGGTTAATCGTTATTGCTACAGTCTGAACTGGTGTCCTTCCGAATATCATGTGGGTGAATTTAATGAAGTCGATTTTGGCAATTATTATTTCACTAATGACAACCAGTTTCTTATCGGAGGCCAGACTGGCGACCGTTCCACCAGAAAGGGATTATGGGTAATAAACTGGGTTAATAACTCATGGTATCCATTAAATCCAAATGAACAGACAATAAAAGTTACCAGTTGCGCTGCATATGTCGGAGATTATGATTCTAAACTCCTTTCAGGAATCATCCCCGGGATAGACTCCACTGATACCATCTCAAATGACCCCATTGGCTATAAGATCCTCAAACCATTCGGGGGAGAGCGGTTTTATCCCGGAGACCAGTGTACGGTGTTTGTAACATCGCTTGTGGATGGAAATGCAGCCATTAAATTGCTATTCGATAAATACAGTTTCAATCTGCTGAATCGCTCCATTAATCCCAAAGTTGATTCTATGATAATCATTACTATTCCATCTTTTTTTCTTTCCAGAAAAATAGTCAATGGGGTAGTTTCGACAGATACCATTAAACCATACTCCACTGAGTGCAAAATTGCCGCGGAACATTATAATATTAATGTGGCGAAAACCGCATACTCCAATGGTTTTTTTACAATAGCTTCAAACACCGGCATCCGTGACAGAAATCCCAATTTCAATAGTTCTACTAAATCGGTAATGACCCATACTACTTTAAGCTGCATCAGTAAGAAACTTTTATCCGGGACTATAACCCAAATTGATATTTTTGATCTCATGGGGCGCTCTGTCCTGCGATGGAACATCTCTTCGGGCAAACCACTTCCTCTGGATTTTATGAGAAAGCAACTGAGAAATCTGGACATATATGTAGTAAGATATTCTTTTTTAGAGAAGTAAGCCTGACTTTTGTATTATCCTTTCAACCTAAATACTTTTCTATGGAAAAATTTGAAGATTCCTTCAGTGACCATCTCGAAGGCTTTAAATCTCTGAATAGCGCTGCTATTGATGCATCCTCAATTATTTACATGCAGAAAGCAGGTTTTCTCCACTCTGCCATTGTACATATCCAACTGCATTCACCTATTACAGTTCTTGATCAAACCGGCTTTGACCTGCTGCAGATAACCAGCCATGATATGAAACCTTACCAGCAACTTTCAGCTGACCAGCAACTTGTCAATCTTGCACAAAATCTGAGCATCCCTGTTATCTCAGATGATAAATGGGTTCTGATAAAAGCCCGGGCTATGGGTTTCCCTTTTTACAATTCGCTCATGATTCTGAATTTTCTATTATATAAACGATTGGTTACCCTGGAGTTTTTCGATAAATATCTGCATGAATTGATAACCATTGCCAGATACAGCCAAACGGTTATACAGTACGGATCAACAGTAACCAATGAAATTCTGACCAGAATATATTGTTAAATTAACATTTAATTGACAGCAGCCGAATCTCACTTATCAAATTTCCAATTTTTCAAGAATCTCTTCGACTTCAACTAAATCAACCTTTTCAGGAAAATTCTGATGGGAGCAACAAAGTGCACATTTGTAGGCTGGATCGATCTCGTAAATTTTAAAATATTTTTGGGGTAAAGATTCATCATACCTCTCAAGTCTTGCAGTACCATTTTTTTCCGGTAATACTGAAAAGGAATTCAGGGGACAATGAAGGCCTTTTCCAATTGCCTTTATATAACTTTCCTTCAACACCCAGAACCTGTAAAAATTATCGAGCCAGTCAGATTCCAAGTTAAATGTATTTAACAGTTCATTTTCTTTTGAAGAGAAAAATCTCTGGGAGATACCACTATCCACCTTATGTATCCGTTCAACATCGACTCCGATTTCCTGGTTATCAACAGCACAAATTACCCAGGCTCCGGAATGTGAAATATTAAAATGAAATCCGTCCAAAGCAGTTTGAGGCTTTCCGAATTCATTTTTTTTAAGTGTGATTTCACTATACTTATGCAGTCCGGTACAAATAAAAGTGTACTTCAGAAGTGCTTCGGCAAGAAGTGATCTGCAGGCATCTTCACGCCTGTGAAAACGGCCGGCCTTGATTCGTCTTTCATCACTGACTATTGTCATAAGCTTCTTAAAGGCGGTTTCCGGCAGCATGTCTGCATCAGTCGTGGCAAATATAATCGGTGACTTCATGTTTTCCTTAAATCAACTAATTGCTGGTTTTTCAGGCAGATTGAGTGATTGCAATCTGTTGTAATTTTTTCTTGTCAATCTTTCCATTTGGCATAATAGGTAATCGTTTCTGTTCGATAAATAATGCAGGAATCATATATTCAGGAATTTTACATTTTAAAAATTCTCTGAGCGATTCTAAAGAAACCACTTCATTATGTTTCGAGACATAGAAAGCAATTAACTCCATGCCTTTTTCAGATTTTCTCCCCACAACTGCAGCATCTGCAATTTCAGCATTCGAACAGAGAATTGATTCCACTTCACCACATTCAATCCGTCTGCCTCTAATTTTTATCTGGTCATCAATTCTCCCCAAAAATTTAATGGAACCATCGGGCAGGTACATTCCCAAATCACCAGTTCGATATAATCGATGGTAATTTCCTTTATGAAAAGGATTGGTGATAAAGCATTTTTTATTCAGCTCCTCATTATTAAAATACCCATGAGCAACAGCATCACCGGCAATACATATTTCTCCTTGAATACCAATTGGAGCGATATTGCCAATCGAATCAACAATATAGATTTTAGTATTATGAATGGGTTTTCCAATTGGTATAGTCAGGATTTCATCATCTGTGGGCTTTTCCTCTTTTTTGATTATAATTTTCCTGTTTATAACTCCTCTTCCATAATCATTTTTATCGCCAAGTAAATCTTCGGCAATTTTCAGTTGATCTTCCAGGACACTATACAAGTCATCGCATGTAGTCAAAGGGTTAGATAATACTGCTCTGAAAACGGTGATGATCTCTTCTCTACCATCGTTTTTTCTATTAAGAGTGGTTTTGGAAACAAAAGTATTTCCCTTTACAAATTGTTTCTGCTGTATCTGACGGTGATGC
>DATAMG010000072.1:0-18489 GCA_036260705.1 Chitinispirillaceae bacterium
CTGATAGAAAATGCAGCTGTAGCATTCACCAGAGCAGTTCTCTACCAGAAAATGGAACTGCTGGCCACTACCGATGGATTGACAGGTTTGAATAACCACAGGCATTTCCAGGAAATTCTCTCAAAAGAACTGGAGAGAGCAAGACGCTACAAACGTTCTCTTTCTTTACTGCTGATGGATATCGACCACTTCAAATCATTTAATGATACCTATGGTCATCCAGTAGGTGACCTGGTCCTTAAAGAAATCTCTCTATGTATTCAGAAATCAATAAGAACCAATGATATTCCTGCCCGTTACGGCGGTGAAGAATTCACTGTAATTATTCCTGAAACAAATCAGGCAAACGCAATGATAATTGCAGAACGGGTTCGATCTACTATAGAGAAACACATCATTATGTCTTTGGAAAAACAGCTTCGTGTAACAGTCAGTATCGGTTGCGCCTCGTATCCCAATCAAGCATCTTCTCAACAGGAATTGATTGATTTTGCCGATAAAGCTCTTTACTATTCCAAAGGACATGGACGTAATCAAGCCAACGCTTACCTGCCAATAATGACAGAAAACGAAAAAGTGCATAAAACTTGAAATATCAAATTTCTATGCTTAAATATCATTTAAACCGTAATATTAATCAGTTTACCTTTCACAGTGGGAAGTCCTCTAAATTTTGATGCACCTGATTGCATTATGACTCCGAAGGTAATAATAAAATCGATCACAGTTGTTTATTTAATGTAATTTTAATAAAAAAAAACCGAAATTTTCAATAAATCCAACGGAAAACAACAATGAAAGTCACCTTTTTAGGAACCGGTACTTCTCACGGAGTCCCATCAATCGACTGCATGATTGAACAATACATAAATTGCCCAAAAGGGGTTTGTAAACTGGCTGAGTTTGACCCCAAACACAAACGAACCCGTTCTTCAATTCTGATAGAATGGTCTGAATGCAGTGTTTTAATTGATGTCTCCGCAGATTTCAGGACCCAGGCACTCAGAGAGAATATCAGAAAAATTGATGCAGTGTTAATAACTCACTCTCATGCGGATCACATTGGCGGCATCCCCGATATTCGCTCTTATACCACCAAAACACCACTACCTGTGTATGGTTCAGACGAGAGCATTTCCAATATCACAAAAACCTTTAGCTATATTTTCGATCCTGAAACCACAATTGGAGGTGGTATCCCCAAATTGGATCTCTATGCAGTAAAAGAAAGTTTCAACATATTTGAAAAATCAATAACGGTAATTGAAGTTAAACACGGAAACCTCGATGGTTGTTTTGGGTATAGAATTGGCCCACTTGCCTATATACCGGATATTAAATCAATCGATCAGTCAAATCTGGAAAAACTCAAAGGTACTGAAGTACTTATCCTGAATTGCCTGAGAAATACACCTGCTCATTGCACTCACCTGACCTTATCAGAAAGCATGGAACTTGCCAGAATAATTTCCCCCCGTATTTGCTATTTCATTCACATGTGCCATGATATACATTATGAAACTGATTCTGAAAAGCTGGAATCATGGATGAAATTTTCATTTGACGGGCTGGTGGTAAACATTTGACCAAGGTATGATTATGGAAAGTTATAAAAAAGAATTTATCGAATTCATGGTAAGAAGCAAAGTTCTCACTTTTGGAGATTTTACCACCAAAAGCGGCCGCAAAACCCCTTTTTTCATCAACACCGGTAATTACAGCAATGGTTCTCAGCTTCTCAAACTCGGTGAATATTATGCGGAATCTTTAAAGCGTAATCTGCCTCAAGGATTCGATGTCCTCTTTGGTCCTGCCTACAAAGGAATACCACTGGCTGTAGCCACTTCAATGTCACTGGCTTCCAGATTTTCACAGGAAACTGCCTTTTGCTTTAATCGTAAAGAGATAAAGGATCATGGCGAGGGAGGAAATCTGATTGGCCACAAGTTTAAAGAGAATGATCGAGTGGTTATTATAGAGGATGTAATAACGGCAGGAACATCAGTGCGAGAATCCATTCCATTACTCAAATCTGCAGCAAACGTTAAAATATGTGCGTTAATTGTATCTGTTGACCGCATGGAAAAAGGGCAAAGTAACCAAAGCGCACTCTCAGAACTAAAAGATGAGTTTGGAATCAACACTTTTGCAATAGTTAACCTTGATGAAATCGTTAGTTATCTTCACAACCAGCCTGTTGATGGGAAGGTTGTACTTAATGATGCGATTTTTGAAAAAATCAAAGATTATCGTCAAATCTATGGCGTCTCTAAATTTGCTTCCACATAGAAACCGATAACCGGATTTCCAAATTCGTGGCAGCGGTGATATTTGCGATTTTCGCCATATTCGTTTTTTTTCAGCTCCCGAATATACAGGTTTAGTTCAGGACAAGCACTAAATACTATGCCCTCAAAGACGGCAGTAGATATTTTTATTGATCCTATAGTAAATTAAACCTAATTAAGCATTTTTATGAGTATGTTTAAGTTTCATAAATCATTTGGTATAGCACTTATCTTCTTTTTGCTTACTCTGATCCTTTGTCTATTTATGTTTATAAATGCAGGTCGCTGGCTGGTAATTTCTGATCCCCTGCCTGAAAATCTTGACCTCATTTTCACATTCGCTGGAGAGCATGAACGTGTAGCTTATTCCAAAGAACTTACTTCAAAATACCCCCGATCCTTTTGGATGCTCAGTGATTATAAAAACGGCTATGCACGTCTGCTGCGAAAATCCAATTTCAATATGTCAATAGTTCAGATAGTGGATACCTGCAAGAACACTGTTTCCGAAGTTAATGCACTGCGTACCTGGTTAAAAAACAACAAGCAGTTTCAAAATAATACCAGGCTTTCCATTGGCCTTGTTTCCAGTCCTTATCATATGCGTAGAATCAAGTTGATTACAAAAAAAGAGTTTAAAAAATCCAATATTGACTTCCATTTTCTGCCAGTCCCGCTGGATCGGTACAACTGGACCAGCAAAATGCTTCAATACTGGTGGAATACAGGAGCAGTTTCCAGAGTAGTTATTTCAGAATTACAGAAAATCATCTATTTTTTACTCATATATTGACAGTATCAGAAATGAAAATCAAACCGGTTTTCTCAACTTTACCACCACTTAGTCTTCAGCCTGCCGATTTAAACCATAAATTTACAAAAACCTATCTGTCATTTTACGGTTTGAATTTTACTGTCAAATGCTATTGCCATGGCATAATTAACAATGGAGAGACTTCCATTTTTGTTCAGATTTTCCAACCCGGTTCCAGTAAAGCCACAGTTCTGCTATCTCATGGGCTATTTGACCACAGTGCATTATTCAGACATGTAATAAGCTGCTGCCTTGATCAGAATTATACCGTGATTACCTTAGATTACCCAGGACATGGACTATCTTCAGGATCTCTGCAAATGTATGAGGATTTCAGCCTATATGCTGATACACTTAGTTCTGTTGTTGAATTCTGCAAAAAGCACTTACCCGAACCGCTTCATTTATTGGGTCACAGTACCGGATGTTCTGCAATTATGGAGTTGTTAATTACCAGACCGTTATATGTCAATGAAATTACAAGCGTGCTTTTTTTAGCGCCTCTTGTGCGCCCTGTTTCCTGGCACATTTTACGAATTGCATTCTGGATATTACATGGAAAAGTCTTCTCAGTACCCAGAGCATATCATTGTGTTTCATCCGACACGTCTTTTGTTAAGTTCTACAGAAACGATCCTTTACATGTGAAAAGACTGCCTCTTATCTGGGTACAAAGTCTATTAAACTGGAATAACAGAATTGCCAATCAGAAAACTATTAACAAATCAATATCGGTGATTCAGGGAACATATGACCAGGTCGTTGACTGGAGGTATAATCTACCAGCTCTGAAGACCGTTTTTAAAGTTAAAACGACTCAGATACCTCAGGGTAAACATCATCTACACAATGAAATTCATAGCCTTCGTCAGAAGACTCTGAAACAGATTGTAGAATATCTTGGATAAGTGTAAACTATTGCGGTACAGATACTGTTTCACTTATTTATGCCACAGCATAACACCAATCCACCTGATTTTTCAATATATGCTGCTTTGAACTCGATTTCGCTTTTTTCAGTATTTTTGAATTTATAATCAACCCACCCGCAGCCTTTATCTTTTGCCAATGTCAATATTTCTTTTCTGTATAATTTTCCATCCATATCCGGTACATCAGTCAGGTTTACACCAATAAGTCTGTGATTTTTAGGATGCGCAACCATGATCCCTGTAGTGTCATAAGCGAAAACATACAGTTCCCCCTTACAAAACCGGCCATTGTTTTTTCTTAATTCCTCCATACAGCCGTCTTTACCATAAAGGGACATGAATTGAGCAGCTTTCTTTACCAGATCTACAGCTTTCTGCGCTTCTGATGCCTGGGAAAAAGACCAAACAGTAATAACCAAAACAGCTATGAAAGGATTCAGATTCATTCTGATCATTGTCCCACCTTGAGTATATTCTTTTTGGTAACCTACAGAAATTATACCTTTACTATTAAACACAATCAACCATTAAATAGCCGAATAATGCTAAGCAGGCACTCTTCATCTTGTGCAAATTTCGGAGTTCCAAAATGTTAGGCACATCAATTCGGTAAGCAAAAAAAAATTAAATTGCATAACCATGGACTGTTCTAAACAGTTTCTCCAGCCAAATCTCTGTAATTTTGAATAAGATGCAGGAATAAAAAAGCTCTGGCAAGATTTGTTTTCATAAGAGCTGTAAATTCCAAATACATATACAGCTCTTACGATATTGGCAGCTAATTAAAGAATAAATCCAGAAGGGATACTGGTTGCTTTGGGCACTACAATTATTCCATCTCTGATAATTATGCCATTGCGTTCTCCATTCACGATTCTTTCATTATTTACAAGTTGAACATTATCACCGATTCTGACATCTTTGTCCAAAATAGCATTCTGAATGACACAGTTTTTGCCGATCCCCAGCCCATCACCACCCCTGCGTTCAGTTTCAAAAAAATCAGAACCCATGAAAATGACCCTTGAAAGCCTGCTCCCCGCTTTTATAACCGACCTAAGTCCAATAACACTGTCAGAAATCGAAGCATCTTCAATCATGCTACCTTCGCAGACAATAGAAGAATTGATAATCGAGCCGGTGATTTTTGCAGCAGGTAAAAAACGGGCGCGGGTAAAAATCGGTTTCTGTTGATCATAGAAATTAAAAGGCGGTTCTGGTTTAGTCATATCGATATGAGCATCAAAAAAGGCCTTTATGGTACCTATATCTTCCCAATAGCCATCAAAAGGATATGCAAAAACTTTAAAATTTGATATAGCTGCGGGAATTATCTGTTTACCGAAATCATTATAATCATATTTCTGCAGAAGTTCAAACAGAGCCTCTCTTTTAAAAATGTAGATTCCCATGGAACCGACATGGGTCTTTTCTCTGCTTGTGAAAGAGAACTCCTCTTTATGTCGAAGCTCCTCAGGGATACTGAATTCGTCTACGATTATGTCTTCGGTGGGTTTTTCTACAAAATCAGTAACCCGAAAATCCAGATCAAGCTTCATGATCCCCAATTCCCTGACCTTTACGCGCTCAACTGGCACCACAGCAAGGGTTATATCTGCACCTCTGGCATTATGAAAATCAAGGAACTTATCAAAATCCATCCTGTAGAGATGATCTCCTGAAAGAAGAAGCACATTATCACCGGCCTGAGAGAAATTAACCATGTTCTTTCTTACCGCATCAGCAGTGCCCTGGTACCAGCCCTTGCTGTCCACAGTCTGGGAGGCAGCCAGAATAGAGACGAAACCACCAGAGAATGCATCCATCCTGTAAGTCTGAAAAATATGGCGGTGAAGTGATTCTGATGCAAACTGAGTCAATACCCAGATATTGCGGATTTGATGATGAAGACAATTACTGATCGGAATATCTATAAGTCGGAATTTTCCACCAATGGGAACAGCTGGTTTTGAACGGGCTTGTGTTAACGGGTGCAGCCTGGTTCCCTGACCCCCAGCTAAAATTATTGATGTAACACGGGATTTGGGCATAATTTCTCCTTCAAAAAAAATGATGTGGTTGTTAAATATAGTTAGAAATTTTCATGGTGGAAAATGAATTATTTTTCAATTTGTTAATATTGATTTCCTTAATAATTTTGTAAACAGCGGATGTCCCTTAAACAGGGGTTTGCAGATATTTAAGGCAATTTTTAATCAAAGATAAAACCCAGAAAGATAGTGGTTTACTAAATTTTTGTAAATCTGGAAGTAATAAAAACGACTCAGATAATTACCAGATTGTTAATGACATCGATAACTCCATCAGTATACCTGGCACAATCTTCTGCAGATTTTTTTACCCTGAAATTACTGACACTACCCGATAAAATGACCCGGCCGTCATTGACCTGAACATTGATATTGTTAATATTTGTATCAGCACTCCTATCTATGGCTGCAACAACATCTCTGGCAATCAGCTCATCAACATAGTGAGCCGATGGAACCACCGTCAAGCGATTATGCAAATGGATAACCCCGTCGATTTCAGTAGCCAGTTCTTCAACTCTGACCTTCTGCCAGAATGCCGGAACTGAACCATCTAAAATGATATTGCCATTTTCCACATTGATCAGAATATCGCCAGAGTCGATGTCTGGGTCCCATTGCAGGATACTTGTTAACATATTTTTTATTTCTGAATCGGAAGGGAGCTTATAGGCGTATGGTTTTTTTACTGCAATATTATTTTGTACAGAAGTGATTCCGGCAATAGCCCATACGTCCTCCTCTGCAGCCTGTCTGGCCAGAAAAGTAGCCGCAGTTCCATTTAAACAAACAGTCCCATCTACAAAATCTATGCTTATGGTGGAAGCATCAACTCTGGCATCCCAGAATAATTGATCAACTATGTTTTTCTTTATTTCTTCTTTACTTAAGGCCATATTTACTCCTGTTGAGACGAGCGATTCTGCTCAGAGTTCCTGCGGTAAGCATTTAGCAACAACTGGCTGACCTGCAGATCGGTGGTCTGCTCAAAGTTCTCAAACCAGTTTCCAACAGCATAAAAAGGTTCAGGTGTTAATAAACAGATCACCTCATCGGCTTCCTCTTTTAACTCCATACAAGTTGAAACAGCTCCAACTGGAACCGCCGCTATTAACATAGATGGTTTATTTCTTCTTACAGCCCGCAGGGCGACTTTCATAGTAGCCCCGGTTGCCAATCCATCATCAACCACTATTACAGGACGCTCGGCAACCCGGGGAGAATTGCGGCCGTTTCTGTAGAGTTTTTCACGACGTTGTAGCTCTACGAGTTGCTCATCAACAGTCTTTTTAATAAATTCTCTGGGGATGGAGAGATAATTGACTACATCATCGTTTAGCAGTACGATACCTCCCTCCGCAATAGCCCCCATGGCCAGCTCTGGTTGATAAGGGGCACCCAGTTTTCTGACTACTAAAACATCCAGCTGCGCCCCCAGCGCGATAGCCACCTCATAGGCTACAACCACGCCCCCCCGTGGAAGACCAATAATTAGCAGATCTGGAGTCGTTTTGTATTTCTGCAATTTTTGTGCCAGGGCCCGTCCTGCACTTTGCCGGTCTTCAAATCTATTATGCATAGAGTCAAAATTCTGATGGCGGTTGTTATTTTGAGAATAAAAAATGAAGATATTTTACTTTTATCACCAGGAAATTGTCCCCTCATCCTGACCACCATAACCTGAGTGTCCATAATCACCTACACTTCTGGGTTTTCGGCCGGTAGCCTCAGTTACTTTTATATGCCGACCCTGAAACTCTTTTCCATTTAACTGATGAACCGCCTCTTCGGCATTTTCCATTTCTATAAATCCAAACCCTCTGGATCTGCCTGTCTGCCGATCGGTAATAATAGATGCTGAATCTACTTTTCCATATTGCGAAAAAAGGCCCTTTAACAAATCCTCGGTTGTACCCCAGGAAAGATTACCCACATAAAGTCTCTTGGACATCTATAGCTCCCTTCAGTAACAACTTTGCCTGCCCAAATTTTAAGTCTTATTTTCCTCCCTGACAGATCAACCGCAAACTGCATACCACCATCACGGCAGATAATTTGCATACTATTAAGAATAAGAACTATTCAGATAATTTATATAGCTCTCCTAAGCCTCGCAGAGACATTTGATATAGCGGAGATAGAAACATGCATAAAAGAGGAAGCGGTACACTTCTTCATATTGTCTCACTGCCTTCCCGGTTTGGTATTGGCGACCTGGGATATCAGGCATACAAATTCGCCGATTTTCTGGCTTCTGCCTATCAAAGCTATTGGCAGCTTTTACCCCTCAATCCATCAGATCTCCATAGTGATTTTTCACCTTACAGCAGTTTCTCCTCATTTGCCCTAAATCCACTGTTCCTAAGTCCTGATTTACTGATTAAACAAGGCTATATTACAGATTCCATGGTCCAGCCACTTGTTGATTGCAACCCACACCGTGTGGCCTACAATAAATCCATTCCACTTAAAATGCAATTATTGGAATATGCCTTCACTTCGGCACAAAAAACTAACTATGAATCTGACTACTCTCATTTCTGTGAGCAAAATGCCTTCTGGCTTGATGACCATGCCCTTTTCGCAGCACTTTCCAATCAGTTCAGTAACCTGCCCTGGAATCAGTGGTCTCCACAATTTCGAGACCGTGATCCGGCAGCAATTTTAGAGTTCAAACATAAACACCATCAACAGATTCAAAAAGAAAAATTTGTTCAGTATTTATTAATGCAGCAATGGACCAGACTTCATCAATACTGCAATAATATTGGTATTCAGCTAATTGGAGATCTGCCAATGTTTGTCAGCTACAACAGCGTGGATGTTTGGGCTAATCGTCAGATTTTTAAACTGGATACGCAGCTTCAACCTGCATTTTTCGCAGGAGCACCTCCTGACCGGTTCTGCCTGTCTGGCCAACTTTGGCATAATCCGGTTTACGATTGGGACACGCTCAAAAAAGAAAATTTTCTATGGTGGGTAAAGAGATTCCACAGATCATTCGAACTTTTTGATCTGATTCGTATAGACCATTTCCGGGGATTGATTGCTTATTGGGAAACTCCAGCAAATCACTTGAATGCCACTGGTGGAAAATGGCAAAATGTACCGGTGGATGAGTTTTTCAATACCATGTTCAAGCATTTTTTCTGTTTCCCGGTAATCGCAGAAGACCTGGGTACCATAACTTCAGATGTAAGGGAAGCAATGAACCGCTTTCAGATTCCCGGAACCAAAGTGCTTTTATTTGCTTTTGAGAACCAGAACCCCCATCACCCTTACCTGCCTCATAACTACGAAAAAAACTGCATGGCCTGTACCGGTACCCATGATACCAACACCATTTTAGGCTGGTACAGCCAGGACTGCTCAGAGAAGGAGCGTCAGAATCTGCTTCACTATTTAGGAGAACAATCCAATTCAGAACCGATCAATTGGAAAGCAATACGTTTAATGATGCAATCCGCAGCAGATTTGGTAATATTCCCTTTACAGGACATTCTGGGATACGGTTCTGATACCAGAATGAACATACCGGGAACCAGAACTGATAACTGGCGGTGGCGATTTACCGAGGACGCCCTTACTGCAGAAATTCAGAGAAAATGGGCAGATTTAACTATGCTTTTTGGAAGAGCCTGAAAAAAAAAGCGAGCTCAACCAATACTACCAAAGTTTTGGGTTATTCAAAAAGATCCAGAAACCTATCTTCGTATAATTTATATAATCCCCACTTATCCAATTCTTTTTTAAGATCCTGGGCCTTTGCGTGATCGTGTGCAGCATTTTTAAACATACGTTCGATGCGATCCATTACATATTTTGGCACATCCTCCTGTTGTACACCAGGGATTTCTGGTTCCTCTTCAAAAACTCCAGATGAAAAAAACTCTTTGATTTTATCCTCTATTTGAGCAAACATCGGATCGGCAATTTCTATATCATGCTCAAGTTCTGACAAGTCGATTTCAACGCCGGTAATTTCTGAGAGTTTGGCAACTATAGACAATGAGGCCCTCGGATAGGTGAGCGTACCGGCATAAGCCGGGATCGTGGCTAAAAGACAAACCGCATCGATTCCACGCACACCTGCAAAGCCCAGCATTAAACCATTAAGACCACTAATTATTCCATCAGGCATCGGCTCCAGACCTCTGCTTTCCAGCTCACCCTTTAGCTTCGGGTTATTGCAGGCATATAAAACCCTGGGTTGATCGATGTGGCTAATTGATTGGGGAAGCGCAGCTGCGGTATAGATTCTTGGGGTGTTAAGCTCTCTGGAAAGCTCAAGTATTGCCCTCATAACCTCCACATCGTAAACTCCACCCGCATGCGCATTGCTCTCAAAAATTACCAGATCCGGATTATGGTTATGGTAGAATACACTTTGAGGAGTATCTGGAAAATAAGTTACACCAGAATTTACCACTATGGAGTCCGGGGTAATAAACTGACTCATATCGATCTGCGCAAAAAGATGAGAATTTAGTTTTCTGCGAAGATAATCCATCGCCAGGATACCAACATTTCCAGCCCCGGTCCAGGCTGCAAAAAGAAGCGGTGCACTGTTAAAATGAGTTCTGTGAACAATATTCATAAAACTCCCGGATAGACCCACTGGGCTAACTTAATTGTCTTCCCAGTATTTTGGTCTTTCGTAATAGTTATAAAGCCGTTTTTCCATATCTCGGGTCAATGGAATCATGGGGTCAAATTCCGGACCATCCTTAATGGTTTCTCTGTCAAAATCCACATAAATCATCGCCTCATTCCAGTCTATGCCTCTGGTCCACTGAGGAGCAATCAGTACCCGTTTACCAGGAATAATGTTTCTGGTTTCAATCACCAGATAGCGAATCACCCAGTGAGTATCATCTACTATAAAATCCTCCACATGCCCAATCTGCTCATCGGTGGCCTGAATCGCATAGCCACTGACTTCTTTGGTTTTCCTTAAATGAGACTTGCGAATCTCTTCCTCCAGTTGATTTTCTTTCAGCAACGCCTGTTCTGCCATTGCGTAATCATCCTGGAGAGGCTGATAGGCGTAAGGTCTGGTCAAGCCAGGATAAAGAGCTGCTCCCAAAGAATTATATCCAGCAGGATAAACCCAGTAAAATGGCCATGAGTAATAATTATGCAGCCGCTGTTCTTCAAGCCTGGAAACCGGATTTGCAGTATCCACACTGGGACTGTTTTGGATCTGCTCCATAGTATTTTTCAGCAGAATCTGATCTCTTCGGGTCTCAACCACTGATGCAGGTGATATCAGCACCCGCTTTCCTAAAATCCATGACCCAATATCTACAATGATATAACGAATAGCCCAGTTCTGATCATCAAAAAGAAACTGTTCCACTCTTCCAACCGGACCATCTGTTGCTTCTACTGCTAAA
Source organism: Chitinispirillaceae bacterium (assembly GCA_036260705.1). Classification (GTDB taxonomy): domain Bacteria; phylum Fibrobacterota; class Chitinivibrionia; order Chitinivibrionales; family Chitinispirillaceae; genus JAAYPC01. The sequence goes on from DATAMG010000072.1 coordinate 11,482, forward strand.
TTATAGCAATGTCTTGCACCACGAAACATTTTATTCCCCCCAGTTTTAATACTGGATAGTCTCTTATTGTATGGAAAACAAAAATTATGCCATGTATCAGCATCAAACAATGCGCAGTTCCCACTAACCAACAGATTTAGATTTTCAGAAAACTTTTTTGGTTTCTAAAATTGGCAAGACTTGACTAAAAATGAAGTTTATGATTTTACAAATTCTAATGCTGCCCATTAATTTTATCCTCATAGTCGGTGTTGTTGATATAGTCAGTTGAACCTAATTCAGAAATAACCCGACCTGGTATCCCTACGACTACAGAATTATCTGGCACATCTTTTGTAACCACGCAATTAGCTCCGATAGCAACATTATTACCAATTCTTACATTTCCTATTATTTTAGCCCCTGGACCGATATAAACATTATCACCTAATATAGGATACCCTTTGTTCTTACCCCGATTCCCCCCCCCCCCTATAGTAACCCCCTGCGAAATATTACAATTCTTTCCAATGATACTCATTGAGTTTACAATAATATTCCCAAAATGTCCCACGTAAAAGCCACTGCCTATTTGAGTAGTTGGATGAATCACAATTCCAAACTTAAATTGAAGATGACGAAGTATAATTCTTGATACAGGATACAAGGTGTACTTCAAATAAAAATTTGTTTCAGTGTAGCAGCAGAATCTCATCCAAAAATTATATTTGAAGCCTATACCAAATAAAATTTGTTTTAAAAATATGAAAGTCGATAAATTACCTGAAATTCGATACAAATCAGATAAGACCAGAAATTTGAAAGTCGAAAATTTCACTAAACACCTCTCTTTTTTTTATTTTGATTCATTAATTTTCAACTCTTCCGTTTTAAGGCAAACCATAATACCCTGCTGTAAATCAAAAAAAGAGTTAAAAAATGAGAATATAAAAAATGACTCGACCCTATTTTTCAATTGTCTTCATCAGTGGAATCACTAGTACCATCCCGGGTATCGCCGCCAGAAAACTTATCCCGAAAAACCAGCCGTACCCAAACCTGGATGCCAGTAACCCGCTCACTGCTCCTGCAAAAATTCCACTTAGATTCATCAGACCTGAACCAATCGCATAATGAGCTGCTTTAAATTCCCCTTTACACATCCTCATTAGAAAAGTCATGAGCACCGATGTCCCCAAGCCACCTGCAAACTGATCAAAACCATGCACCAAAGCGACTTTGGCAAGATTGGAAATTCCCATAAATACCGGTGCAGGTGAACTGGTATTTAATGAAATAAACTGCAGAAGGTCAAAGCCCAGCCACATGTAAAGTAAATTTGTGCCGTTCTGAAGAAGAAGAAATGGTATAATCATTTGTTTCAGGGAATACCGGTAAATGAGAAAACCTCCAAGTAAAGCGCCGCCAATCGATGAAGGCAAACCAACCACAGCCGTAAGCCATCCAAAATGCTCTTTCAGACCACAATCCACAATAAATGGAGATACCATGTTTGCCAGTAATATTTCCCCCGTGCGTAAAAATATTATGAAAGAAAGCAAAACACCAATTTTATCCTGCTCCAAAAATGAGGTAAATGCCCGTGCATAATAAGCCTGAGGATTCTTTATTAAAACCTCTGCGATTTTCTTTCTGTATAATGCAGCAACACACAAAGAGCCAAACAAAAAAATATTTATCCATGCCGTAAACCCTAACTGTTTAAATAACGGAATTATGTTTTGTAAATTATCATAAAAAGTGGAATTTACTGCGGCTCTTAAAAAAAACACAATAATAGCAAAAAAAAGCACTATACTTGTCGATCTCAAATTAAGGACAGTACCGGTAAAATGACTAAATGAGAATTCGGCTATTTGTTTTTCCGGTAAACAGATTGCATGGTAAAAAGTCAATAATCCCAGAAGCACACCTGCAGATATAAAAGCATACACCCATCCGTACTTTACACCCACAGAAGCGATGATCCCACTGCCGGTCATCAGTGCACAACGATATGCAAGCACCCGTAATCCCACATATCTGGACTGATCTTCATTATTTAGTGCTACCAAATAATATCCGTCAATAGCAATATCGTGAGTCGCAGCAATAAAAGCACCCAACATGAAAATAACTGCCACAGCCTGAACACTCCATGAAAACGGGACCATGAATCCACACAACAAAAAAAGAACGGCTATTATTCCCTGTGTCACAAATAGCCACCACTTTTTGGTCAAAAAGCGATCAATCTGTGGTGCCCAGAAAAACTTCAAAACCCATGGAAGCCCAAAAAACGAGGTAAGTCCAATCGATTCAAGACTGACATTCATGGTACGAAAAAAGAAAGAGGAAACCATCCTGATTATTGAATAAGGGAAACCTTCAGCAAAATAGGTACTGAAACACCATAAAAGAGGGTATGATAAAACATTTTTTTTATCTGAATTATGATTCAAAATAACACCTTTTTGGTATGGGAGACATCTGCATAAAAAACGGCATTGAAATTCTCATAAAAAATTGATGCATTTAAACAAACGGTAATTATTGATTAATACCCGTATATAATATCACATAGATGCCCAAAAAAGCCATAATAAAGATCCGTAAGAAACAATCTACTTTTTTTTGATTTTATCTGCTGCCGCATCACTGCAATCTGATCAATGGGTATACCAGTATAAAGCACTATTTTTTCATCAGAATCGCCATTTTTTATCATGCTGGTAACGATTTGTTCATTCCGAATATCGATGCCTTGCTCGATACCTATTTGAATACCTTTATTAATTCCCTCTCTAACGAAATTATCCTTTATCTTGGACATATTGTTTTCTCCTGTAACCAGGTTTTTTTTAATTCGGTCAAGAACTGATTCTTTTAAATCAGTTGGTGCTGCTGAATCGATATAAATCGACCCATTTTTTTCCACCATGGTATATTACAATCGGGATAATTATCTCAAACTTATTGGAATGCAAAAAATCATTCTCTAAAAAGTCCATATAGCGTTTAAGCTGAGCTACAGTTTTGGTATCGTGAAAACTTTTGTGTTCAAAGAGAAGACAAATGTTATTCCTGGTTGTTTTTTCAGTTACCTTGTAGATAACATCGGAACGAGATGCTTTCAGAAAACTATTTACCGAGTCATTTTCAACCGATTCTAAACTCTGGGTATCAATTTGGATACTGATACGTTTTAGAAGAAATTCAGTAGCAAAGCTTAATGCGACTTCCTTTTTACTGAACATCGCTCTGAAAAAACGATCGTGAGGACTTTTTAAACGGTTGCTTTTCATGTAAATCAATATAAATCAAAGCGCCATTTTGATTTATATGATTCTACCGATAATCTGATATTGATAACTATGATTTAATAAGAACACGTTCAACTGATTCTCTTATTGACAAGCCCGGTGAGACAGCTTAAATGACAGAATGGCGGTATGTTTAAATTTTGCACACCGCCAATAAACAGGGAATTTCCGTAGGTGTTTACAGTTTCATCAGGTTCTGCATAAGAATAGCAGCAACCAGAGAAAGAATGGCATAAAGTTCCGGAAATGCACCTAAAATCATAGTGTTACCAAAGACATTATGTCCCTGACCAATTGCTGCAATTCCATTAGCACACACTTTGCCCTGATAAATAGCGGATATAAAACAGGAAAGCGCAATTGCCAATCCGGCACCCAGAACTACTGCCCCCTGAAAAAGAGTTATATTTGGATTGACCACACTCGAATACATGATAAATCCCACAAAACCATACAAACCCTGCGATGCAGGCATTGCAGAAAGAATCATACCGCTTCCAAATGCCTCCGGTTTTTTCTTCACCATTCCCAAAACCGATGAACCAGCTATTACCAGGCCGATAGCAGAACCAGCGCCAGCCATCCCCACCATCAAGCCCATGCCAATCAGTGCAAGAATATAACCCATCATCTACCTCCTGAAATATTTGTTTTAGTTGTTTATTGTTCTTTTGTAAACGGTCTGTAAGGTTTGCTTCCACCTTTGAATCCGATTGCCCCATAAAATTCGACCAGAGTTAAACGAAGCGGATGCACAAAGGAGCCAATTATTGAAAGTGATAGATTTAAAGCATGTCCAATGATTAAGACAATAATGGTACCCACAACGCCTGCCGATGCATAATTAATGCTGCCATCAGGCTTAGTTATCATTAAAAAAGCAATCTGATTAAATGCTGCACCCAGTAAACCTCCTGCCAGCCCAAGAGCAAAAAGACGCAGATAGGACAGTATATTACCCAGTAAACCTGAAGTAAAATTGTAAAGTTCGTATAATCCTATCAAGGGACGGATATGTATTTTTTTGTCGACATTGTTAAATAACAGAAAAAGGACAAGGCCTGAGAAAAGTAATACTTTCCCCAAAATAAGCGGCAATGCAAGTAAAACTATTCCTATCTTTACAGGTCCGACTTCAAATGCTGGTATACCCAGATTGAGAAAATCCACTTGTGCAGCCCAAATCAATCCTCCGACAATCATCATCATCGATGCAACCGGCTGTATGCCACTTGCCAAGCCTCCATTTTTTACACCAATATAAGATTTCATTGCCATACCAAAAAGAAGCTGAATAAAGCCAATAGCAATAGCCAGACTCAATCCTGGAAATACCTGACCCTTTTCGGTTAAAAGTGGAGAAAGTGGCGCAAATTTCTTAACTCCTGAAGGCAAAAGTGCACCTTCCACACCGGGCCCGCCAAAAATCGTATACCCAAAAAAGCTGTTTAAAAGAATTCCACTGACCATGGTTGATAAAGCCAGAACTACAATCAGTGAAATGATCGGTTTAAGTTTAGCCTGAACTTTTGATCTGGCAAAAAGTGCACCTATCAATAAAAGCAATCCATAACCCAAATCCCCCAGGCATAACCCGAAGAAAATGGTGAAAAAGGGAGCCACAAAAGGTGTAGTGTCAAGCTCCAGATAATGAGGAAGTGAATAAATTCCAGTTACCGGCTCAAATAGTTTTGCAAATTTTGAGTTTTTAAGTTTAATCGGCACATCCTCATCCGCTGAAGGCTCCTGTATGGAAAAATAGACAGAATGACTCTCGAAGAATTTTTTAATATCATTTTCCCTATCAACCGGAAACCACCCTGACATATGCAGCAATTTGCCATCTGCCTTATATGTCATCGCCTCCTTAGCCCGTTCGTATTGAAGCCTATTGGACATTTCCAGACTGTATTTACTGACAACATCAACAGATGAGGCCAGATCTCTGATCTGACTATTGATCTCTTTTCCTTTACCCTGCAGTAAAGCTATTTTTTTCTGAAGGTCATCTATGGAATATTCCGGAAGACGTACCTCCTCAGCATCAATTGCCAACTGCTCATCCCGCTCGACTGCAACGAAGTTAACCTGCCCGCCACTGCGGCTGATTTCTCTAATCGGTAAATTCTTAACATCCAGCATATCGAAACGTTTTACAGGCATCATCAGAAAACGAATCTTAACACCTGAATCAGCCAGTCTTTTAATTGATGCAGGATCAAATTGCCCCCAAGGTTCAATTAAGAGCAGATCCTTTTTAAAAGCTGCTATCTGCTGATTTATTTTTTCAAGCTCATCCTCAAGATCTTCAAATTTTTTCAAAACTGCAGTTGCATCTTCTTTGGATGGTTGTGCAACGGATGGCTGTTTAGAGTCAAGAACAGTGAGAAGTTTTCTCTCAACTCTTTCACACAAACGTATTACCGATTGCAGTTCCTGAATATGATGATTGTCACCTTTCTCAAGATCTTCAACCACATGAACCACACCCAGTGTACGCAATGATTCCAGAAACTGCTCACGTTCTTTATAGAAAAGAAGCAGTTCAAGTTTTTTCATCTTTACAATCATCGGCTCACCTCCACCTGGGCTAATTTCATTTTTAGAATCTTCTGTGAAGACTTGGAGAGGTTTTCCTCATCTTCCAGGAATCGCTTGATTCTCCTTATTGCCTCTTTATACTCAGGAATCTGCACCTTTTCGTAAAGATTCACCTTTTGGGTGGTTTTCTTACGTGCATATTCCAGAATCCGAACTTTTTTTTTGGCCAGTTCAAGACTGATCTTAAGTTTGGCCAGCTCTTTAAGCATTTCCACACCGGAAGGTACCCAGGCAGCCTGGGAAAATGCGCTATACCGTTTCACATCAAAACGGACATTGCGCAAAATCGGTGTCTTAACACCAGCGATCTTTTTAACTTCGATATCCACAGCTGCCACTTTAAGCAGATCTCCGGGAATTTCCTGCCATAGCCGGTAGCTTTCCACCTGTGAAGCGTAACGCTTTTCCAGATCAAGCTCAATGACCTCTGATTGCTCTTTGGCTTTTTTAACTTCAAGCCGCAATGCAGACTCTTTAGCCACAAGGGTAGGTAAAGCGTTTTCACGCACTTTAAGCCCTTTGTTGAGCTGCTGCAGATAAGTTTTATTGTATTGAAATTTCAGTGCCATTATCACCTCGGTAATTTACATAATACAACCAGTGGATCAACCGGCAGAACCAACCCAGTAGGCATCCATAAGTTCACGTTTGATACCCACTTCGTCTTTGGTAAAATATTTCCCAAACAGACGCCAACCCGTATCAAGCATTGCTTCGACTTCTATATTAATGTCGATTGCCAGAAGCTGACGGCTATACTCACGTGCAAAATCAAGTGCACGACGGTCGTATTCGGTAAGATCGAATCCGTTTTCCAGCTTGGTTTTTGCACTTGCAGCATCTGCATAAAGCCGCACGGCAGTATTCATCACCTGCGGGTGGTCCTTTCTGGTTTTCTTTCCGATAACCAGCTGTTTTAACCTGGAAAGGCTTCTGAATGGATCAACAATAACCTTGGCAATATCGGTGTCACGACGCAAGTAAAGCTGGCCTTCGGTAATATAACCGGTATTATCCGGAATCGCATGTGTAATATCACCGCTAGATAGAGTAGTAACCGCAATAATAGTGATAGAACCGCCATCAGGAAACTGAGCTGCTTTTT
>DATAMG010000091.1:0-11452 GCA_036260705.1 Chitinispirillaceae bacterium
GTATTAGTTTCATTCATTAATGTTGAAGCAACTTGTTGCAATGCTTCTGAAGAGACTTCAGGTTCTGGAGTGTGCTGAGCGATAACCGCTTCTTCAACAGGAGTTGATATAGTTTTGGGATAGTAGACCACTGCAATCGGATTTTCGATCTGATTTTTTTTGCTTATGGACCCGTTTTCATTTCTGTAATAAAAAATCGATTTATCGGTGTAAATACTTTTCTGCTTTATTACCCAATTATTTGATGAAGCTTCATTAATTACAGATGCAACTACCCGACCGATTTCTTTATAAAAGGGCTGTATTGAAAAAGAACCGATTCTTGGTTCGATTTCAAAAAAGTAATCAGAAGGAACAGCAACGGGAAATTTCAACGGGGTCAAAAGAGAAACCCAGATGGTATTGATATTCTGATTATTGATTACATCATTGTCATCAAGAATAATCATGAAATCAACCTTATAGTGTTCAATAAAGTTGTTAACAATAGTTTTTATGCTGTTTTCCGGATCAGAAATAACAACTGATTTGGCATGAAGATTTACGCCTAATTCAGATGCTTCTGATTGATAGGACTGAATCAGATTACTGCATTTTTGGGAATAGACGATCCCAATGTTTAATGGATTTTTGCCTGTATGATGAACGAATCTGTTAACATACTGTTTCAGTTTCGTTTCATAAGTGATACTGCAGCTGTTAGATATATCTGTTAAATTTATACCAGAAAATTCGTTGTCAATCATAATTGAAGGGATCTGATATCTATTCTGATTTTTTTGTTGAATTTTTTTCCATGCTTTGATTGTTTCTATACCCATCAGGACCACCAGATCAGGAGAATCAGTATTTAAGGAACCTGTGATTTCGGTTTCGCTTTTTGAAACCATGGACTTGATGGATATCGTTTTATTAAGCTCGCTTCTTAAGCCCAGTTCAATTTTTTTATAATCGGATCCTTTAGGTTGAACAACAAGGATATTGTAGGTTTGACTGTAGAGAGAAAATGTCGCTGAGAGGACAAAAATAATTGAATAAAAATAATTATTCATAAAAGTGCTTTCATTATTTCTGTAAATGCGTTAATTACCGTATTTGCTGCATTTCGAAATGCTCTAAAACTAAAATAAAATAGGTAAGTCAAAGGTAAAAAGCAATAATCAAACTAAAAAGAATGTATTTATTCCTACAAAGATCATGAAAACAGAAAACAATATAAATGGGTTATGCTTTGCGTATTTTATTTGGATTCTGATCGCTACCGAGCATCGCGCAAAATAGTATATTTCTGAGTTGTGAGTTTTTAACGATCCCGATAAAAATATGTGGCTTTTGCTAAGTTTATTATCCGCTTTTTTTCTTGGAATGTATGATGTATCAAAAAAAGGGGCGGTAAATGGTAATGCAGTCTTTCCGGTACTTTTTTTCTCTACACTTTCCGCGACTTTATTCGCATTTCCTGCCCTCATTTTATCTAAAATTAATCCGATACTGGCTCAGAAAATTCATTTTTTTATACCGAACCTGCCATTAACTGTGCATTTGCTTATTGTGGCCAAATCGGCTATCGTGGGTACATCATGGGTGCTTTCCTATTTTGGATTAAAGAATCTTCCTATCACTATTGCTTCACCACTTCGGGCAACAGCACCATTTTTTACTGTTTTGGGAGCAATAACTCTGTTTGGAGAACGTCCTGCCATCAACCAGTGGATTGGCATTATTCTGATACTCTCAGCTTATCTCTTATATTCGAATTCTTCAAAGAAAGATGGAGCCATGAAGGCGCAGGCTGTATGGATCATTTTTATGATATTATCTGCAGTAACCGGAGCGATCAGCGCAGGATTTGACAAATACCTTCTACAGATAAGATCTGTTCCACCTCTTTTCGTGCTTTTCTGGTTTCTTTTTTATTTGACATTGATTTATGGTCTGATAGTGATGGTATTCTGGTTTCCGAAGCGCACTGTCATAACCAGGTTCGCTTTTCGCCCATCCATTGTTCTTGTCGGCTTATTGCTTGTAATTGCTGATATTGCTTACATGACTGCATTATCAGACACTAATGCGAAACTTGCACTTGTTTCCTCGATCCGCAGGACAAATGTACTGGTATCATTTGTTGGTGGGGTCTTTTTATTTCGTGAAGTAAACATCAGACGCAAGCTTCTTCCTTTTGCAGGAATCATTGCCGGATTAGTATTAATCATGATATGAAAGTAAGTCTGCAGCTGGAATATCAACATATTATATAGCTATGCCACATTTCAAATCCTGCTGTTTAAGAAACTATTACTTGTATTTATTCAAAAAACTCCTTTTCTGACTGATTCTTTTTACGAATTGTACGTTTGTAAGAAGAATTGATCTCTGATTGGTATTAATTATATTTTCTGCAAGGAGGAATCTATGAACGCATATCCGTATTTGAAAATGATTTTAGCTGTGCTACTTATAATGCATGTAGCAATGTCTAAGGAAACACTCAGAGTCGCTAAAGATGGGACAGCTGCGTATACCTCGATACAGAGCGCTATTGATAAAGCTGAACCTGGAGATATCGTTCAGATTGAGGATTTGGCTGTTTATGAAGAACAGGTGACTATTGACAGCACAAAAAACGGTATCGTTTTAAGATCTAAAAATCCCATTGACTCTAAAAAACCGGTTATAAAATGGCAGGATACAAAAAATCAGCTTCCCAAAACTTACGAGCAATCCAAGTATATAGATTCTATAAATTATTTTCAGAATGGTGCATTACGGGTCTTGTGTGCACGAAACGTTACCATCGATGGAATAAAAGTGGATGGCGGTGGTGCTGCACCTTTTGCCTGGGACAGAATCTGGACTAATAAAGATGCTTTGTTTCATGGGAATGCTGCAATTACCCTTAACACTGCCGGAAATGTACTGATTAGGAATTGTGATATTTCTAATGCTTATTTTGGTATTAATAATTATGACCGTAATGAAGGCGGAATTTTTGCACATAAAAACTCTTCGTATGGCCGGCCCTGGACTGGTTTTCCTATTTCCGGATTTGGAAAAACAGGGAATCACATTTTCGAAGACAACAAAATTCATCATAACTCCTGGGGGATATTTTTTGAGTCTGTCTGGGATCAGGGTTCAGTAATCCGCTACAATCTTTTTTATGAAAATCATCATTCAAGTGCTCTAAAAACTCAGATAGAAAAGATGCCATATGGGCGTTGCCAGCCTGGTGGTGCACTGTTATTTATGGATCATTTGCTTTCTCCTCTTGCGATTCACAATAATACGTTCTGGCATAATTATCTTGTTTTAGCTGGGCACTGGAGAGCTGGCGCTCAGCACCTGGTATTCAATAACATAGTAGCTCAGCCTGATTCATTGGGATATGATTTTATGCGCATAGATCCTCAGTTTACATACAGAATGCATCATTCAATTTACGCTGCGCAATTGCAGAAACCATCCTGTCGTTCCCTGGATTACAATGTGGGAAGGGCTGATCCTGAGGGTGGTTTTGTAGAAGCACAAATAAAGATAACTGCTGTAGACAGTGTCATAATTATGTACGGTATGGGTGAAGTAGAAATTGAAGGTATGAGTGTGACAAAACAAATAGATCTTTCTTCCGGTCCGGTAGACACTACAGTATTTGCGGATTGGGCAATCCTGCCAGGTGCCAGAATCACGACTCCCTTCGGCAAAAATTCCACCAATCGCTGGTTCGAAATGAAATTTCTATCCACTGATACTGCAAGCCCTGATTTTCTGGTTCCAGACTGGAATGATTCTGATGTGGTTAGATTGGTACTTGATCAGGGATGGCCGGATGCTGGTATTATCGATGCAGATGGCAGTATTGCCGATCTGGGCGCCATACCCAAAGGTGGAAGAGCACTTAGTAATGTTATAATTCAAGCTTCAAGTCCGGTTTCGATAAATGGAACTACTGCAGATGTTACCTTTGATATATTGGGTCTTCAAAATGCATCAATGAATAACCTCAAAATAAAATATTTACGTTGGATTAAAAATGTGGTTTCTCAGCTATCCGCATTTGGAAGTGACTGTGATTCAACAATTATTCCAGCTACTTCGATAATTGCAATTCCAGCTCCAGAAACATCGCTCAAGATGGGTACTAACAATATGATGATTACTATTCCTTCCCGCTCTAATAGAGAACCTTACGCTTTTCTGGAAATGATTATCGAAGGTACAAATACTGCTGGAAAAATAGAAGTTTCCAGTGTGGGATTTATTCCTTATCGTAATCCTGAAGTACTTGATGTTATTCCACAGAATCGAATTGTCCTTCCTAATGTACAAATGAAGCTGCAGGGAGGATATCTTCTGACCAAATTTACTAATGTAGGGCAGAATGAGCCTTTCATACTGGAGCTGTTTGACGTACTTGGCTGCAGAGTGGCAAACTTTCCAGGCAACACCAGTTTTACAAAAAAAGTCAATCTTTCCAGACTGAGCTCAGGTTCTTATTACTGCCGATTAAATGTCAATGGAATTACGGTTAAAAAGAGTATTACACTGATCAAGTAATCTTAATGCACTTATTGCTGGGTCGAGAAATCTAATCAGGGCACATCTGCTCTATTTGGTGCCCTGATTGAATTGGTTTGGAAAACCTGGTTAAAAGTCAAATGTAATTCGAATTGGGCTTGTAAGCAGCCCTTTTTACTCATAATTCTAAAATTCCTCATACCATTAAAAACACTCCGGAATCTGCAAGGCTTAAATGAATCATCTGATTTGAAGGATGCAAGACATTTAGAATTGTGAAAAAAATTCTCTACATTGTGATGCTCCTGAATACAAAAATGATAATCCGGTTAAATTTACAGAACCGGTATCTGCTTTTATAATACTAAATAGATGTTTGAAATATAGAAGACCCGTACCATTTTTAATCTGTCTGTTAAAGATGGTTTAAACGGTAAAAGTTCAGGTGCATTCTGATGAATTCTTATTGACCATTCAATGTAAGTCTTTTATTTATATAAGGTTACCAACTAGAGCACAGCGTATGAGCAAAATCAAAACAGCCTTATTTGTTGCAATTTGTCTTTCTGTGGCCAGCTCACAGGTAAAAGTTTCTATTAATTCAGGGAATCCGGTCTACCCATTTCCACAGTTTCTTCCCTACAAAAACGCTACATCGACCTATGAGAATTTGGCTACAAGGCCTGGAGTAGGTGTAACGCATGCTGAAATGGAGCAGGTGATTCGTGATGGCTATCAGATTCAGATGAATCGTGCAGAAAAGATTGGTGGTGGTGTAGGAGGTAAGGACTACATACGGTACAGATCCAGTCCACAGTGTTCAGAAGGTGATGGATATGGTCTTCTTGGGGCTGCAGCTATGTCTGACAAAGAGACCTTTGACGGGATGTGGCTCTATATTCATGATTTCACCATGAATAAAGTGAAAAAATACAGCGATTGTAAAGATGCCAGCCCCGGTTACCAGTATAGTCACCTCCCTGGATGGACCGGCTCCGGTGCCAATTCTGCTGCTGATGGTGATGTAGATATTGCTCTGGCTCTTCTTATTGCATATCTGCAGTGGGGTGAATTTATGGGCATTAAAGATGCCTGCGGAGAGCAGATATCTTACAAAAAAGAGGCCATCGAATTTCTGAAGGGGTTGACAGATACACTGATTTACAGTGCCAACGGCAATTATTTGTGTGGTGATATCGGTCTTGATGGATACATTAAGGGTGGAGATTCCTGGGCAGAGCTTACCAGCTGGGCAAATAATACAAGTGTAAGTGGATTTCCCAGAAGACCGGATGCTGCAGGAGGCACACCACAGCACATTGACTATGCTGCACCATCGTATTTCCGTGCTTTTGCGGATTTTCTCTCAAAGGAAGATTCTGCCAAATATGCCTGGAATATAAAGCAGTTCCGTCGTGCAGAAGCATCATCGGACTGGCTTATGGGTAAAATGCTTGATAATCCAAAAATGCTTCCTTTCGCAGGGTGGGTGGAACTTTCATCAAGCAATGTGCCAACTTACACGACTTTTTCCGACGGAGAAGATTTCCGCTGTGCCTGGCGAACGATTCTGAACGAAGTCTGGCATGGCAATCCATCATACACCTGGGACCCGGTTGCTCATCAGATAAAAAGTGGTACTAATAATACTTTCGAGCTGGATATCGGGAAGCGATATGCCCGATTTCTTTGGGACAGTCGCCAGGAGCCATGGGGTAACGATTGTATTAAAAATGTAGGTGGCGATAAAACTATTGGATTCTGGGGTCCGGAGGTACTTAAATACCATTATTCGCCAGTTGGCGAGCCGCTTGGAACATTTGCTCTGAACTGGGTACCGGGAACAGGTTCTCCTTCAGCTGTTGTTTCACAGGATTATAATTTAATGGCGGAACTTTACAGATGTCTCGAAATGAAATGGGATTCAGAAAATGAAGAACGCTATATAAATAGTATCCCTCACTATTTTCACGGGTGGTTTCGTATGCTTGGGCTTCTGGTACTGTCCGGAAATTATCAGGCACCATCAGAAATCAAACCTACTGCAAATATGAAAGTATATCTGGATTTAGACAAAACATTTGCATTTGAGGGTGACAGCGCTACCTATACTATCGATTACCGCAACTATGGAACCCTTGAGGCAAAGGATGTTGTTATTACAGATACGCTGCACAAGGATTTTGTTTACATTTCAAGCACAGGTGGAGGAGTATACGATGCGGGATCTCATTCTGTAAAATGGAATATAAGTTCTGTTCCGGGTTTCAAGTCATCCTCAGATCTCTCTACAACAAAGGGGCAGGTAAAGCTGACAATCAAGGTGGGAATCGCATCACAGGAGCAGTACCGCAACCGTGTATCGATTAAATGCTCAAACGGCAGCGGTTGGACATCCAATGAATATCCCAACAATATTACTCCGGTAATGGAGCGAAATTATCTGGATATAGCCAAACGCGCGCTTCTTATTGAGAAGAAAGTATCCAATAATGCTGTAAATCCCGGAAATGAACTTGGTGTCAGCCTGAACTTTGAAAACAGTTCAAAAGCCGGATGGATTAATGGTGGCAGACCCGGAGTACATTTTTCATATTCCAGCGCACCATTGGCAGGCGGAAAGGGACCATCAAACAAGATGCGATTCCGTCTGTTTCATGATGCCAATGAGGCCTACATTGATTATGGTAATTACCGGGTTTCTTATTTTCTTTTTGATGCAGGAAATAAATGTTACAAAGGTATTGATGACGGTTGTGACAACGGATGGGTGCTGTCAAAACAGATATTCGAAGGGGTAAGCGCTGATTCGGTAAAAGTGCTTCATCAGAGAATCGCTGAAGGCTCAGATGATCATGGAAGATGGAATCAGAAAATTGTACTGCAATTTTCTGATGTTAATGATAGTAAGCGTCCGGTAAAACTTACTGCAACTACTTATCATCTGGATTGGTATCGGGGCGTTTTGAATATGATCCATCGCGGGGGAAAGGATCCTCTTCGACTGGTCTGGGATATTCATACCGGAACATATAGCGATATCGACTGGAGTGATGACTGGTCCTGGAATGATGGTGCTGTTGATGCAGATGATGAGTCCAGAGGCTTTCCGGTTACTAACGACTGGACAGATCCGGATAAGCCCAATATTGTGGTTAACACATATAATCCAAAAGAGTGCAGCTCTACAAATAAAACCATTGGCAACATTCTTGTCGAGGAATGGGACGGGTATACCTGGCGAAGGGTGGCTGGCAATGGACCGCTTCCGGGTCGTGATGTGGAAAATGTAACTGTCAGAGATACAATACCCCCCGGATTTGTTTTTGTCCGTTTTGAGGGCAATTCTCCTTTTGGAGTCAATCCAACTGTCAAGGGTAATGTTATAACCTGGTCAATTCCGAAAATGCAGGTTAAGGAAAAGGGAACTATCAGGTATGTCATGAAAGCTGATGGTAACTGTCCTATGCAGAATAAAACGGTCAGGACCCGGGCATGGATATCAGCTGACAAGGAATCACCTTTTTACGACAGTACAGAAATTAAAATCACCTGTGATCCGGTCCCTCCTCCTCCTCCGGAACCTACTACCATGTACAAAACAGCGCATCGAAAAGCGTATCAGATTGACGATACTATTTCGTATACTATCGCTTATAAACAGACTCATGGTACAATTATTACCGATGCAACTGATATTGAAAAATGGAATAGTGTATCAGGTAGCGGAAAAATGAATATAAGCAATGGTGAAATAACATATGATAAAAGTAATACAATGATGGTGTACAAGTATTCATATGGCACAAATGGTACCATAGGAGGTGCTGCTACTCCTGTTTATTATGGTGAATTTTCAATCATCGTTCGAAACAGCGGCTCCAAATATATCGAAATCCGCCTTAAACAGGATTGGGACCAGATGTATGTTTCTTTTTATAATGACGAAAAGCAGGTGGGTGGTTCTCAAGGGTTTACATACACCGGATTTCCAGCCCAGTTCAATTACAAAATAGAAATGGCTGAGGACACTATACGGCTTTGGGCAGGAGATACTGCATCTTTAATGCCAAATATCAGCCAGACTGGATTCAGTGTCCGTTCCGGATATGCCGGTGTCAAATCAGGCAAAGACACCGGTGCACGTGTAAAAGGTTGGAACAGTCATCTTGATGCCGGTTTTGATATCAATATTACAGATGCCGTTCCTGATGGAATTAAATTTGTTAGTGGTGATGGCGCAATCTCAACAGGCGCACATGCAGGAACGAAACTCTCAGTAGCCGAAAATAACCGTGTTCTGAAATGGGATGTAGTGACAGGGGATACTTATCTGGATGCCGGTGATTCGGTGACAGTCACCTGGAAAGGTATCTGTGAGGCCTGCAAATCAGATACAATTCTTAACACTGCATTTACAAGTTTGATGGGACATCCGAAAAACTCCATTGGTGCACAGGCTAAGTCCAGATGCAATGCCAAACCCGGAGAACCGGATCATGTGGATATAATAATCGACACTCTTGCTATGGATATGTTAAACGATGCAGAGATCGACTCCATCGTAATGGATGCAGGAACTCTGGAGATGGAAATATTCGCAGTTGTCAGGGATTCTGTGGGGAATTATCTTGACAAGATTAATCTGGGAAAATGGGACAGTCGTGATCCGGATATAGTTTCTGTTGCTGACAATCCAGATGTCTCATGGGGTGCTATTATTACAAAAAGCGGCAGTGGAAAAACTGTGATTACTGTAAGCAAGAGCGGGTTGAAGTCTGACTCGGTAATAATTGTTGCAGAAGCAAAACCTCTGTGGCCTGTTATAACCAGTGCAGTCGTTTTGGATAATAGCGGGGATATTATTCCCGATGAGATTCGCTTAACTCTTACAGATACATTTGTTGTTAACCAGTCAGTTGAAAATGCCGTGTTTTCTTACAAGGGTAAGTCGATTTCTATTGCTTTGAGCGAATTGAAAATTGAAGGCAAAATGATTACTGTTCCATTGAAAGATTTAACAGAATCGGATCCGACACCGCAGGGAACTATTACTCTGAATTTACTGATTAATAAGGAGAAAAAACAGAGTTCAAAGAAAGTAACTGATGGAATCGGGCCGGCTCTGGTAAATGCTGTATTATCAGAAGAAGTAAAAGGAACTACCGATACTTTGTTTTTAAAATTCACAGAAGTAATCAGGGCTTCATCAATAAATGGAAAAACTATTCAGTTAATCAGAAAATCAAGTGGTGATACTGTGAATCTTGATGTAAAGGTTTTGCCGTGTCCAGAACTTGATATTTCAATGAAGGTGGTGGTTACTTCTACTGAAGGCAACCGTCCACAGGCAGGGGATTTTCTGAGGCTGGTACCTGGTGAAAAGGATGGCAAGGTTGCAGATTATCAGGGTAATTTGCCACATCTGTTAAACCGGGCTGTAACTTTGAAAGTGAAGCCAGCTCAGATAACGGGTGCATGGTACACCGATGAAAATGGTGATGGTGTTGTGGATGCGGTTTATCTGAAATTCTTACGTGAAGTAGAACCTGATGATGTACTGTTCTCTCTTTACTGGAGCGGTGTGAAACAGCTTGAGAAAATCACATCTGAGCGTTTTTCTTATAACAAGGAAAATTACACAGTCAAAGTCAGTCTTCCGGACTCTTTTAAGACTGATGCTGGAATTAAGACTTCGGTTAACATGGCTGCTGTTATAGCTTTCAAATCATACCCGGAAGAGATTCGTAACTGTGTTGTTGTGGATAGTGCAGCCCCGGTAATCGATCGTGCGGTTGTTTCAACTGGAGATGTTGCGGAGGGAAAAGAATCCCAGGATATATTGAGTGTTTATTTTTCTGAAAGAGTCCAGATAGACTCAGATAAGAAACCGTTTTTCTTTATAAGGGTACCTGGTACTGAATACAAGATCGATGATCTTCATATTCTCAATATCCGGGACAATCTGGTTACATTTTCATTTACAACTGTTTCGGGAGTCGAATATCCGGAAAGTGGTGACAGTATCTGGATCAATTCTGATAATGCAGTAAAGGATGAGAATTGGACATGGCAGCGTAATGGCGTCAATCGCCACGCTCCTTTAACTGTTAAAGTCACCGGTGGACAATGGACACTCAAGATTGGTCCAAACCCTTTTAATCCGGACAGTTCAAAAGGAGTTCGGTTTTTCGTCATTCAGGAAAGTAAATACAAGGCAAGAGCAGAAATTAAAAATTTCAAGATTAAAATTTATGATTCTATGGGTAGCTTTGTATATGAAGGATCTGAATACGCAGAAGATGATTTAGGGTATTCGATATTCTGGAATGGATATAACAAGAAGGGCAGGAAAGTGGGGAAGGGGACATATCTTGCGGTTATATCGGTCGAAGATGAAGCTGGAACTAATGTGTATAAGAAAAAGATTGGTTTAAAAAGGTAAAAGGTCAATTACTAAATATAATTCAAAAAGCCCCGGTTGAAATACCGGGGCTTTTTTTGTTAGCGGAAGCGCGGTTTGGACGTGATATTGCAGGTTGGGTTGAATCTTAGTTCGCAATTTTAAGGTGCATTAAAGCCTTCAACAAATATCAGGTAGAATGGAGTATTCGCTTATTAATTTTGAAAGCAGTGTTGCCAAAGAATCTTGAATTAAATCTTATTCAAAACTCCACAACTTTTGAGAACTTTTTATCAATCTTGTGTTTAAATGCAAAAGAGTCTTTGAGAAAAGCCCTGAAGTCATTATAATCGAATATATTTGGTTTTTGGCTCATAGTACTTTAAAAGATAACCTAAAAAGAGGAATTAAACAAGGGTGGTTATGTGCATTCGAGTGAGAACATTTTTTCTCGGATTCTTTTCCCCAGAGGTGAAAATATGACATGTAAAGGATTCAACTCTGGGGTAATCGCTCACGGAAATGTCACCAACT
>DATAMG010000099.1:0-21634 GCA_036260705.1 Chitinispirillaceae bacterium
AGAGATGCGATTGATCTCTTTAAAAACGAAATAGAAGCCGGGAGATCGTTTGCAGGAATGATTTTCGATCTAACCATACCGGGTGGTATGGGAGGTAAAGAAGCTATTGTTGAAATAAGGAAGTTGGATTCTGAAATACCGGTTTTTGTGACAAGTGGCTATTCTGAGGGCCCTGTCATGAAAAATCCGGCACAATATGGATTCACTGCAAGTTTATGTAAACCTTTCAGACGGATTGAGTTCATGGAAATGCTCCAAAAGCACATGAAATCCTGAAAACATCGAATTGATGTTTACTGAAGCCGTTCCAGAAAAGACTTTTCACCGGACCAGATCCGGTTGAAATATGCTCTTATATAAGCTTCACGGCGTGAAGTCAGATCAAATTTGTCAAACGTATCAGGTGGCATATCGGGATTGACAGCCATTCCGCGGCAAAAACGTGTACCCTGACTGAAATCACCGGCGATATTTTCCCATTTTTTTTCTGCAAGGTCAGGATCAGGAAGTGTAACTTCGTCTAAAAACTCCTTTTCAAACTCATCGGGTTCTGCTTGACCGGGCTGTAAAACAGGAACTCTTACTCCTGATTCCACATTGATTCCAGTAATTTTGTAAAAAGCAGCACCCGCTGCTGAAGCTGATAAAGGATCGTCATTACGCATTCCGGACAGTATTTCATCCATCAATAATGGATTGCCGTATATGCCCGCTATGCGGTATTTCTGAGGTGCAGTCAAACGATTGTTTATTAGAGATTTTATCAATGAGAAATCTTTATCTGTAGCCAGAATTGCGAGTTGTTCAAGTGAGTAAAAATCGGGTAATTCCACAGATTGAGCAGCTTTGCGCCAATAATCCAGCAACCAGGACTGCCTGGTCCAGATCGCTGCTTCTACAGCAGCCTTTTTAACCTCAGGAGTTTCAGAAGCGATAGCTTTTTTTAAGTAAAAGTTTAAAGCTTTATCATCACATCCTGCAGGTTTTTTGCTACCTATATAAGCCAATGACTCCCAGGCTTTTTGCCGTATCGCGGGTTCTTCACCGTTCAGTAATCTACTGATTACATTCCAGGAAATTTCAGCGCCATGAAAAGATAGCGCCAGACATGTCGTTGAAACTGCGGCAAAAGAAGATGATTCCAGAATTTTATATAAATCCGGTTGAATTTGTTTTATAGGGGCCATACATAAAGCCAGGGAAAGGCCCTCCAGAGATGGACCCTGCATTTTGTTCAATGCTTCAAACAGTAATTCGATCCATTGGGGTTGTTCAGAACAAAGCATGACAAATGCCGATGAAACAACAGCATCTGCATCGGAATCATTGAGTGCGGCAATCAGTAGTGGTTCAGCATCCAAACCGGCCAGAACCAGGCCATCGGTATTTGCTGCAATTCGCTCATCATGATCGATCAGATCACGTAAAGTAAGCCTTTCGGAGTTGAGAAAAGCATTTCGCTGATTCCAGAGAAAAGGAAGTATTTCAACATATTCTTTTATTACATCTGGAATTGAAATAGGTGTACCGGCAAAAATCATAAGTTGCTTTCTGATGTAATGTTAATTTAACTGTATGGATCCACCTCTGATCCGGTTTTTTCCTTTAGCGCTGGATACTATTTCCAGGCCTTTGATCAGAATCCTTCCTTCTTTATCGATTTTGATGCTTCCTTTTCCGCATTGTATAGTCAAGTCATCGGAAGCATCGATAACTACCCGTTTTTTTTTCTGCGCCGGGGCTCCGATTCTGCCCAGAATATATCCTCCTTCAGTCGAACCATCAGGTATGGCAACCAGCACCTTGTCTCCCCTGTGAAATTCAAGATGGTCGCCTTGTGAAGTTTGTAGGATATCGCAAACGCGGCGTTCGGATTCTGAATTTTCAAAAGAAACCAGTATTTCCCCGTTATCTAATATGTCAAGCACGTGCGCCTTGTGAATGTGAGTACCTGTTTTCTCTAATATTTCAATTGATTCCGGTGTCATGATAGGCTCCTTATGTCAAAAACTATACAATTTTATAGACATGCTGTATTTATTTCTGCTTAACCGTAAACTTACCAGCTGAGATACGCAATGTTCCGGAAATACCTCCAGCTTCCGACAGATTATCCTCAACATTACTCTTGTATCTTATAACGACACTATATTGTCCGGAACTCATGTAAACTGTGCGACGAGGCCTGATGAGAAATTTAATTTTCTGCCCTGGTTTCAGCTCACAAGCGGAGGAATCAGATTTTAAACCTGAGAGCAAAGAGATTTGCTGAACAGTTAAAGGAATAATTACATCATCATCATCAACTGATATGTGCTCTTTATTGTCAGCAATCTTCTCAATCCACAACTCCATGGTTGAATTACCTGAACCCGGATTAAGGGGATTTTCGAAGATTACAGGATCGGTTCCGGTACTACTGAACTCGCAGATCAGCTCCAGATCCTTACCGCTGGGTAAAATATCACTTTTGCATTGTGCATTCCCATGCAGTGCGTTGGATGGATATTCCAGAAGTTTCTTCATGACAGGCAGAATTGCGTTTTGCAATTGAGTAATCTCAGCAGGCATCTGAACTGAAAGCGGAATTACTCCCAGGGAATCAGGAGCATTTCCGTCAATTCCATATCCCATTTGCAAAAAAGGGGTTCCTGGTAGTTGTGGTTCGTTATGCTTGTTTGCTTCCCTGATTGCGGCAAGTGTCATTGACTTCAAGCTGTTTGCCATCTCAGTAGGAATTATTGCCCGGTATTCCCCGATCTCCTGTTTATCTGGTAAACCGATGCTACTAACTGGTCCACTTATTTCTAACAGAGAACTACCATCCGAAGTGATTGAAAGCAAAGCGGAGCCAACTCCCCCAATGGGGCGTTCATAGGTAATATACCATGAATCCATCTTCTTTTTACCTCCTGATTCTCCTGTATTTCTGCCGCAAAGTATACCAAAAGGAAAATAAATCAAAATGAACAGAAGCAGGCAGGCTGTTCTTTTTAATTTACACAACTCACACGGGAATAAGTTTATATCCATTATCTTTGACAGCTTCCTTAAATCTCTGATGAATGCTTTTGGATTTGCCGCTGCTTGCCTTTGCAGGATGAATTTCAAAATGTTGTTTCATGACATCGTTTCCGCTTTGCATAATGCTTCCTGCGACATTCATATATTGGGCAATAACGGCTCCGGCAGTATACTCATCACCCATTCCGATGGTATGGCCAAATTCATGGGCATGTACTTTGGCACCATTTCCCTCCCTGCCGCTTAATTTTTCATACCAGTCGGCACTATCCCACCAATCCGGATTGACCAGGCTCCCCGAGGCTACATGGCTTGAAAGTTTGGGGGCCCCAGGCCACAAATTGACATTAACATGCTCGCCGGAACTCACGAATCGGCATTTTACATGTATGGGAAAGATGCAGCATCCTCCGGGACAGTTGCAGGCGTCTCCACGCTTACATGCTTCACGGTGCTCTTTCCATTTTCTGCTCCAGGTATCTTCAATCTCCTTTTTCCATTTGGCCTTTGCCTTTGTCAGTCTTTTACCTTTCAGATTTATTTTTGTTCCGGCACCCGGATCATCTCTGGGAGTGAGTTTAACCTTACATGTAATCTGGAATCTGCCTTTTTTCAGTTCCAAATCATACCCGTAGTCCCAGGCCCATTTTTTGCCTGAAGGGACAACTTGCTTTACATTCACTATTTTATTGACGATTTTTGATCCGATGGAGATACCAAAAATGGTTATCAGAGGGACCTTTTGAGGTACTTTTTTGGGAACATTTGCTACAGTCAGACCGTCAACAATATTATCCGGCGCACTGATAAAGACCCTCTGGAAAAATTCAGCCGGTTTTTCGATTTGCAGCTCATTAGAAGATCCTGAACTTCCTGAGCCTCCATATGCCTTTACATTTAAAATGGTAGGATTTTTTGTCCAGTATCCGTTCTTTGTAATCCATTCAATCTCAACGGCGTCACCTTTGACATTACCTGAGACCGTCTCCAAAATATTTTTCTCCCCTTTTTTCCTGATACGGTGAGTAATGGAGCTTCCCGCAGGATAGTTCTGAGTGCCTGACTGAATTTTGACCACATCTCCACATTTGCATTTGGTTTTTTCCCATTGAACCTTGGTGATTTTCATCTTCTCAGGGTCCTCTTTGGGCGGTAAAGCCGGGTTTGGAGGCTGGTTGTTTGGTCCCGGGGCTGTATTTGTAGGTTTGCTTCCACCGTTGTTTAGCATTAGGTCAAGTTGCCGGAACACATTCTTTCCATCAGCCTTGACATCCATGGACCAGGACTGCGGGTTGGCTGAACCCTTTACTTTGTTAGACACCACACCCATCAGAGAGCCGGCTTCATCACCTGTACTCATAGCGAATTTGGAAGTATTCAGCATTATAGGGTTCCCGTCGGCACTGACCGTTGGAGCAGTATCTGCTGCATTGGAAGACATGGCTATATTGGGATAGGGGACAGGGATCGGCGAGGGGGCAGACGGTGTCTTGCAGACATCGGGAAAGCACTGACAAATACCGGCACTGCCTTTGTGCACGGCGGTCATTTTATTTACTATTACAGTTGACGGCATATTTATTAACCCCTCAGATTGATTTCATGTTTCAGAATAAACCAACATGGCTGCGCGTTCACCACTTTCTGATGCATTTGCGATCAGAACCGCTTGCCCGAAAGCATAGCCTCGCAAAATAGCCTGAACAGCCAAATTGACATGAATTGCACCTGTAGCTGCACCGGTATCCCCGATACAATCGGCTGGACACCATAGACGCCAGTCGGGTGGCAAAGAACTGAGCGCAGGATTATTTGTCATTGCCCACTCAAGAAAACGCCACCTCTCCCCGTTAAGATCATTTATGACTCGATTGATCTTTTGTGGATCACACGGGGAATTGGATATAAGCTCCCGAAGCACCATAGGCATCGCCCTGTAGCGACCCGGTTCAGTAGAATCCCATGCAATGGATTCCATTGATGAATAGACCGGCGTTATACGGGCCAGAACAGGAGCATTTCTTTTGCGGGCATGGCTCTCTTTCTCTATAACTACGAATCCCGCTGCTTCCCCGGGGATAAAGCCCGCAGTGGTCTGTCCGGTCTTGATTCTCTTCTGTTCACGCAGGGAGTAGACATATTCGGTTTCCAGATAAGAGTCTGCTCCTCCTACGATACACATGTCCAGTTCGCCGCTGTTCAACGCTTCAACTGCTTCTCCTATGCCAAGTAAACAACCCGCATGCCCGTTTGAGAACGGCCTTAAATCCGGAATTTCAATGGGAAACAGCAAATCATCACTGGCTTTTTCGTTGAATTCGGCTACATTCTCTTCATCAACACCTTCTCTGTCAAAAGGCGGAATGGAGAGAAATAGCGCCCATTTCAGATGATGGCTATTTTGGTCAACCAGATCGGCATAGCCGGCTGACCACAGTGATTCCAAAAGGGGTTGGGCTGACAGATCTTCGAATTTTTCAGTCCAGTCACTGTCGCCACAATCAGGTTCAACAGCTGCTCCTATAATAGCATCTTCGTCGGGCTCACTTTTGGGAGGCCATATTGAAAACCGACTGATTCCGGCCCTGATTGCTGCACAACTCCCTGGAGAGTCCTGCCCTAACGAACATCGCATTCCTATACCTGTTATTACAAGGTCCGATAATCCGCTCATAAGACTGCTCCCATCTTCTCTATTGCTACCTTTATCCACTCCACATCATATACCAGTCCGTGAACTGATGTGCATCCTCTGAAAACGCAGATGATTCTTTCACCATCACCGTCAATTATCAGAGTATCGAGATTTACAGGGACCTGACGTCTTTCTTCATCGATTCCTATGACAACCTGCATCTTGAGAGCTGGAACCGTGCAGCAGAGATATCCTCCGGGAGATGCGTTCAGCACTTCTACCGGTTCTCCACCTTTCAAATATGGGACAATCTGGTCGGGTGGGGCACACTGTTGAAACAGCGGATCGTAATCATCTGGAAGCATAGGGGCAACATTTTCCACCCAGTTCTGATCGTAGGTACCAGCATAATTTACTCTGGGTTTCCAGTGGGGTCCTATAGGTCCGAAACCTACTGGAGAAGGCTTGTGGCCAGGTCCACCTATCAGCTCATAAGGATTTTCAATATTGGGCAGGGGCATTCCAATCAGTTCCACCTTGGATCTTTTTCCCCGGAAACCAACTCCGGCAGGATTGCGAAGTTCAGCCTGACCAACCGATGAATCTATACCCCCGAAGGCCCGCTCGTAAACCAGAGGTATGCGTTCAAATGCTTCGGGCCCACTGGCTTTAGTGCCAAAAAAACCTTTCTCCCAGAAACGATTGCCGAATATTAATATACTTTTATTTACTGATGCTACATTTAGTGTGACATCCGCCATTAAAGCGGTTCCTCCCGGGGCATAGGCATGTCCGGAAAGCAGAATGTCGGTTTTTGGTTTAAAGAGGGCGCTATCGGCGCAGTGACGCAGACTTGACACTTCGGGGTCATCCCAGTATTCGTCGGCCAGATGGACTGGCTCCTGTTCTTCACATATCTGCAGGGAGCCTTTTACTGCCCTGAATGTTCCTTTAATGACAACAGCAAGCGTTTCAGCTCCCCGGGAATCGATTCCTAGTATGCTTTTTACAGAAAAAGGTGTAAGATTGATCATTTCCATAAATGGTTGAGCTGAAAATGTTTTGATTTATTAATTGAATTGAGAATATAACATGAATCGGACCGATTGCCTGGTGATAAATCGCATGGCGTCCTTTAGATTATCGGAATTGCTGCTTCAATGTATATACCTGGTGATACAGCTGTTCCGTCCTCTTTAGCAAGATTAAATATTGAGAGTGGAAAAACTGCTGATCCGATAAACAAAAGAAACCAGGCGAGTTGCGACATGAGAATCGCCCGTTTCAGATTGAATATAATTGTTGCTTGTCCCTGTTCCACTTATCCATTGAATAAACTGAAACCATATACTTTTTCTTCCAGGATCATCAAAAAAATAGAACTGTATACGATTCCACCACAAATACCTAAAGCTTATTCTGTTTCTATGGAATTATCCTTGGAAAGGGCAGACAGACAGCTTCTGGCAAAACTGCCTTCTCAAATCAAGCGGCGGTGTCCAGGGAATTAAGGATAAATATTTTAACAATGTTTCTGCTGAATTTTTTGAGACTGATACTCCAACTCATGCACGACCGATTCCAATGAGAATCTTTCCATAAACGGAAGGACTTTCTGGGGGTGAAGAGAAATATGTTTTTTGGATGCCTGGCCTATGGCCTTTATCAGACCGGCCACACTGTTAATTTCAAATGTAAACCCGAGATCAAATTCTTTTACCAAGCGGGCCATATCTCCGGCGTTCGATGTAATAACCGGAACACATCTGCTGATGGCATCAGTAAGTGCGATAGGGATACTCTCTTTGCGAGATGGAATTATATATACATCACTGTTATCCAACCGATCCCAAAACTCCTGTTCCGTCAAATATCCACCACAGGTAATTCGTCCACTAAAATTGCATTTTAGCTTTTGCACTAAAGTATGAACGATGTGTTGCATTCTTCCGCCACCGTAAATCTCTGCCCGAATATCAGGATATTTAGTGAAAATTTCTGGAAGCGCCTTTAGAAAAATGTCAATCCCTTTTGCCTTTTCCCAACGGCCTACAAAAAGCAGGGTGAATTGGGAATCGTTTTTCTTTTTATGTGGAATAATCTGAGCCTTTTTTTTACGTGATGTGGGAAGAAATTGACATGCTTTTCCGCTGAGTAGCCGGACATCTTCAACCAGCGCCATACCATCGGCATATAGCCATGTTGCCTTGCGTAGGACTGATCTGACTATTTGTTTCCCGATGGGATATTTACCAAATGTCCAAATGTCTGAACCCAGGCACCAGATTGCCAGCGGTACCTTATAGGTATTTTTAGTGCAGATTAATCCTGCTGGAAATGCCCAGAGCGCAAGAAGCATATCTACAGGCTGTTTCTGATGCATCATATCGAGTGCCGATGACCCACTTCTGATAAGAGCGACTATCTTTAACAGATGAAACGGGTTCCAGGGTTTGTAATGTCCGATAAGACGATCTCCTCCTGACCATTCAAACCATTCAACATGAAAAGGAAATTTCTGTTTTTCACCAGTAACCTCAGGAGTCAAAACCCATACTGTATGGCCCGCATTCATAAATGATTCACAGAGGGATACAACAAAATTCCCTGCAGCTTCTGAACCTTTCCCATGTACCCTGGGAAAATTATGGGTAACTATTCCTATTCTCATATAAAAACCTTTTTGCCAAAAAAAGCTGGTAAAGTTTTGAAGCTTTTCCAGGAGATGTGCAGTTCGTGCAATGATATCGAACCAAAGATAACACTTGAAGATAGCATCACAAATCGTTCAATAACCGGAACAAGTATCGCGCATTCTCTGGGTACACCAAGATGCATCAACATAAAGACGGTTGATAGGTCATAACCTCCCAATCCCATTGGCATCATTGAAAGAAGACCACCACAGAATCCTATTGCCACCATCATTATTACAGAGAAAAAAGACAAATGAATATCCAGTGCTGTAAGAATAAGAAAATGTCGAAAAGAGTACACAAAGATATCAAAAATCATTATCATTGAGGTTCGGCTGATCCATGGAATAAACTTGATTATTGCGAGCTGTGTTTGTAATTCTCCAAAGCGCTTTGCCATAAATTCCGGCATTACATGTTGTTTTTGCAGAATGAAAATAATACCTGCGACTGTAAGGAATGCTATACTTACAATTGGTATGGCTGACGCTGGTCCGAACCCCCAAAAAAGAAATAAAATTCCTATTAATGCAAAAAACAACCACATGCCATAGCTTAAAATGGTATCGATTAAAAGAAATGATGTTGTGGTTGCAAAGGAAACGCCCAGTTTGCTGTGAATTAAAAATAACCGCAGGGGAAGCCCCATTCGAAAAGGAAGGGTACAAGAACCAAGTGCTATTACCATAAAAATATGGTATAATTTTTTAATACTCTGATGATTACCGGTTACAGAAAAGAGAAGATACCATCTGGATGGCTCGGTAATCAGATTCGTGAATGACAAAAAAAGAATCGGAATTAGCCACCATAAAGCAAGATAATGTATGGTAGTTTTCAGACCATTTAGAATATCAGTACGCATCATGTACAGACAACTAAAACAGATAAAAATGACTGCAACACGAACTACAATGCTGAGATATTTCATGATTGTTTTACAGAACTCATTACCACAAGATAATCAATATTATTTATGAATCCGTGATGTTCAATATGGCCACACTCTTTACAAACATGCAATAATTCCGATTTGTTGATCCGATCATAAATCGCACCCTCTCCAATGTCGGCGAACCGCGCACGCAACCGGTCTCTGAAAGAATTTATGTTCAGGGGACGTGAAAGGCTTTCTATTATGATAAGTCTGATTGAAGTTCCCGAAATGAGTTTAGAAATCGATTCCTTCAGATTATTCTTAAAATGATATAAAGCACAAACCATAATGAGTACGTCTGCCCGGGGGATTGGATCGGTTCGAAGATCGAAGAGTTCGGCGTCAATACCGTCCCGTTGCATGTATTTTACAAAGGATTTGTTTATATCAAAAGCCTTATAATGTCCCAGATGTTCTGAGCAGATTCTTTTTGTTAAGGTTCCGGTTCCAGCGCATATTTCTGCAATCGAGGCATCCGGAGGAATCCATGGGCGGATCGCCTTGTACTGTTTTTCCTGAATTTTTTGCCCATGGCGCCATACCAGTTCACAAAAAAAAGTATAGAGCAAATGATTCTGATATGCGGGACTTTTCATTGCGGTTCATGGTCCTGATATTTTTAACTAAAATCATAATAATAGTGTAATTTAGGTCAAAGTATACAATAATATGATACTTCGTTGCCACTTAAAAGGCGGTTATGAGAAATATATCTACCGATATTGATGGACCTGGTGTTACCAACATTGTGAATTGAACAAGGATGATTTATTCAAAGCATTTTAAACAGGTAGTAATTAAGGTTTGCAGTAATTGAGTTTATTTGTTATAATCTCGAATTATCAACTCTCGGGATTCTGCTTACATGAAATTATCAGTGATCATTCCGGTATTTAATGAAGAAAAAAATATTGAACCACTCATTTCCGGTCTGCATGATGCTCTTCCAGTTTTAGGCAATTATGAGGTTATCATTGTAGACGACGGAAGTACAGATGACACACTGAATCAATTAAAAGCGGCCGCTCAATGGTTCCCGGCATTGAAAATAGTTAAGCTGAATCGTAATTATGGGAAAACCACAGCCTATAATGCAGGATTCAGACATTGTTCCGGACAGGTAATCGCTACAATGGATGGTGATCTTCAGGATGATCCTGCGGATATTGCCAAACTGGTGCAAAAGCTCTCAGAGGGCTATGATCTGGTAAAGGGATGGAAAAATACCGGTAAGGGTACAATACCCAAAACAATAGCATCAAAACTGTTCAATATGCTGGTTTATTTACTTACAGGGACACGTTTTCATGATATGAATTGTCCTGTGCGAGTTATGACCCGAGTATGTATGAAACGATTACGATTGCATGGGGATCTATATCGGTTTATTCCATTTATTGCACATACTCAGGGTTTTAAGATAGCTGAAGTCCCAATAGGAAATTCCCCCAGGCTTAATGGTCAATCAAAATATGGGCTTGCCAGGTTTTTCAAAGGATTTTTCGATTTGATAACAGTTTATTTTCTGGTTCACTTTCAGGAATCTCCACTTCACCTGTTTGGAACTATCGGTGGATTGCTTCTTCTTAGCGGCTTTCTGATCGATCTAGCACTTGTCATTAACGGCTTATTTTTCACCGGTGTCATAGGTCATTTTGCACTACTGCTGATGGGAATACTGTTTATGTTAATGGGTATACAATTAGTGGGCATAGGCCTTATTGGTGAACTGGTCATCAACACGCGAAAACCTGGAATCGCAGAGCTTCCTGTGGAAATGGTTTTCGAAAATCAGAGCTGCCATTCAGAAACTGTAGAAAATTCATGTTTAATCTGACATTGTTTTTTATAGGCGCGGTTCTCTATTTTTTACAAAAAAATCCGGCGCTGAAATTTCTTTACTATCCATTGTTGATCTGTATCTCGGCAATACTTTCCAGAGGTATCTCTGTCGCAATTAATTTGTTAGGAAAATCAGGTAAAAAAAAATCCTTTTTAACAAACGAAAGTTTACCAGATTCTGGTCTTATTGCCTTGGCTCTGGTTTATCTGGTTCTATTTTCATTTTTATCTGTTGGTCAATATGATGCATTTATCTCAAGAATGTATGATCTTGGTAATATGGATCAGGCAATATGGAGCGCATCACATGGTAAATTGCTGCAATCCACAGATATGAATCCTCCATTTGAAAACAGTTCCCGCTTTTCAGTTCATATTGAACCGGTATTTTTTGTATTTGCAGCTTTATATCGAATAATGGAAAATGTTAAAGTTCTCCTTGTGGCACAGGTTTTACTGATATGCATTGCGATTCTGACCATTTATGCAATTTCAGTAATATTATTGAAAGATCGCTGGAAAAGTTTTTTTGTGGCCATAATTTTCTCATCATTTCCAGCACTACAGTTTATGACACTGTTTGATTTTCATGGGGATGTGCTGGCAATAGCATTCCTTCTGCTATCGTATTTAGCTTATTTAAAGAAAAAAAGTGTATGGTACTGGGTATTTATCGGTATCTCTTTAATGTGTAAAGAGTATGTTGCGCTGGCTATTACCGGTTTTGGGATTTCATTGCTACTGATGCATAAGGACAAAGCTACCGCAATACCAACAGTATTACTGGGTTTAGCCTGGTTTTTATTATCATCTTTTGTTGTCATTCCTCTGCTTAATAAAGGAAATGAATCAATCGTTATCGGACTGAACTATGCAGATATTGGTGGGAGACAAGGCATATCCGGTATCATTCGTTATTCATTGAAAAATCCAGTAGAACTTTTAAGAATATTGTTTAACAGGCAGAATGTGGAAAATCTGTTTTACTTATTATTTCCATTACTGTTTATCCCATTTCGTTCGTGGAAATTATTGATTGGTGCTGTGCCCATAATCGCTAAAGATCTGCTGACTGGATTGGATATTTATAATCACCGTTTGGCACCTGCAGTACCCTTTCTGTTTATTGCATTTATTTACAGTTTAAGAGAGGATCTGCAGTGGAAAAAGCTGAAAATCTCAAAAGAGTATATGCTGCAGTTAACAATATCTGCAACGCTTATAGCTTCATTCTGTTATGGGCCTTCTCCTCTGGGGCATCGTTTCTGGAGGGAGCGGCATCGATATTTTAAAAATGAACACTCTTGTGTTTGCCAGGATCTGCTGTCAGTTATACCGGATAGTGTTGCAGTTTCGGTTTCAGAACATCTTGCGCCTCATGTTACCCATCGCCAGTATTGCTTTGTTTTCCCCAGACCTATGACCGTGGAAAAAAGAGATATGCGAGATGTGGAGTATATCTGTATAGATACCACCAATCGGGAATCACTCTTCTGGAATGATACCAGTTACATTTTGCAAACGATTCCAGATATTATTTCTTTGGGCTTTAATATGCTTAAAAATGAAGATGGGGTATTTTTGTTCAAACGTGCTGATCTACTAACTCACTGACTACTGACTACTGACTACTGGCTACTGATTTTTCTGAGAATCTCACCTATCTCCACCGCCAACTGTACAGATGCATCAATTTCCACTTTTCTCACCGAAACGCTTTCTATATTACATCCCAGTGGAATATTCTTTTCTAATGCAAATTCATAAAGCTCTGTAAACTGATGTTTTAACAGCCTTACCGATTTTTCCAGAATATCTTCTGAATGTATAAGCTCATTTTCCAGCCATCTGGGGATATTTATTCCCAGCCATTTCATAAAATCCAGAGTCTTTTGAGAACCGCAGGGAGTCAATGTAAGTAATATCGGTACCATAGGGATATTGTTTCTCAGGCATTGAAAGTAATAGTCGGAAAGTAAATTTTTAGATGCCTCAATATTGTATACCACCTGTGATACAAAGAACTTACAGCCGTTTTCAATTTTGTGCAGGATTCTGAGATGTTCATCATTACTTTTTGAATGTCTTTCCGGGATGGTAACGCCACCCAGAATCAGATTTGTTTCAACGCTCCTGTATATCTGATAGGCCTCATTGAGTTTGACTGAAACATTCTGGTTTTTTGAAGACGCTCCGACAAATACCGAATAGCTTTCCTTTGCGGGGTCTTTCATTAAGAAGCTTTTGAGTTCATTCCTGTCATATTTGCCTATACACCTGTATATGATTTTGGGAAGATTCAAATCGTTGAGATAACTGTCAGCATAAATTCCCGAATCAATTGTCGACAAAAAAGGAAATGGCCTGGCTTCATTGGTTCGTTCCGATTCATCCTGTAAATCGTAAACAATAAGTCCATCAATATCGAGTTTAGAAAAACGGACAAGATGCTTTTGTGCGATTTCTCTAACCTTATCTTCAGGAGTATCCTGCTTAGGGGGAGTAATTCCAAATGTGATTATTCCCTTTTGACGACCGTTAATTTTATCTCTTAACATTGCTATTATTGCTTTCAATATCTTTGAATATGATCTTGTATTAGCCGGACCACTTGCAATGCCACTCATGCTGAATCAGATTGAATGGGAGCCGGGAATCGAAGAATCTGTGGACATTAGATTCTATCGTATCAATATTCCAGCTTTCATGGATCTGTTATCTGAGAATCTATAAAAATAGATACCGGGAGGTACTTTTTTATTCAGCTTTTTTCCGACTGCTTTTGGATCCTTGCTTATCTGCTGGCTATAAATATACTGCCCACGCAGGTTAAACATATAGAGGAAAGAATTTTCTTGCCCGACCTGTGGGTCTTTGCGTTTGAACCGTATCGCATTTTCCACACCAACATTATTTATGCACTGGCCGTTTCGAAGGTTATTCCCTCTTCCTGTTGGCCAGGGGAGTAAATTATCTGCAGCAGAAACCACATCCCATATCTGTACTCCACCAGCCCCGCTGCCCAGAACATCTTTTAAAGAGATAATAATCTCCACCCTGTGATCACCATCCACATCACTCAGAGTTGGCGGACTCATACTGCCCCTTTTTGCAATAGCTAATTTATGCAATTGCTTTCCCGCATTATCAAGAACAATAAGACTGGATACATTCTGTTCGATAGAATAGGTCGTAAATATCACTTCCACAACATTGTCTTCATTTAAATCTCCAATTGCTGCTCCGCTTGCTCCTATAAATTTATCTTTACCATTATCAAACTGGTACTCCCATAAAACATTCCCTTCAGGTGAGAAACATCTCATGAATCCATCATAGGATGGAACCACGATTTCGGGCCTCTTGTCATCACAAAGATTGGCAATTGCAGGCGCTGGAGCTACCTGTACAATATTATTCTCGTATCCTGTGTATAGTGGCATTTCAGAGCATATTGGTGTTTCGAACCCTTTAACACGCGTCATATCCGGATTTAAAACCCACAGAGAATTTCCCCTGTTTACATATTCACCTGCTTTCTCATGATCAGAATAGAGTATAATTTCAGGCAAATCATCTCCATCAATATCACCAAAGCAGGGTGGCGAATCGGTAAATTCATCCCGGTCATTTCCATCAGAACCCCATCCCTGTTTTGCCAGTTCGATTTTATGAAACATAGGCACACTGGATGCCCATGGACCGGCAGATGAAAAAATGGTGCTGGCCCCAAATGGAGTTCCATCTGCATGCATGATACCGATGTGACATATATCGTAAGTGCTTATAACTTCAAGAGCTGAATCTCCATCAAGATCTGTGGCTCCAATGTTTTGATTATAACCACCATAATTGTTACACTTTTCGCATCCTTTAACCTGTGGCCAGCCTGCCATAACCTTCCCGGTAATATCCCAGGCTACAGTCACCGGGCCTTGCGATGTCTTTACTGCCAGAATTTCAATATTTCCATCTCGATTCAGATCAGCTCCTGCAATCGAGCGGATCTCTCCATCTGAACCAGGGAAAGTCTGTGGCCACCCCGAAATAATCTTTCCGGTATTGTCGTATACTGCTACCTTATTTGAATAAGCAATGGCGATCTCACCTTTGCCATCTTTGTTAAGATCACCTGCTACCGGGGCTGCGTACTGTCGGGATGAGCCATGGTCGTTTGATGAAGAGGAATTTTCTCCAACCGGTGCCCGCCAAAGCATCTTGCCTTTATTATTCCACACATATAAAACACTGTGCCTTCCAGCGATTATCTCCATTGCTCCATCATTATCCAGATCATATACTGATGCAGAACCGAACCAGTTTTCATCCCAGCTTGCCGGCAGAGTGGTTCTGAGGGTAGGATTGGAAACCGGTACAGAATAAGTTCTTAAAAAAAACAATAGAATCCAGAAACCGATAGAAATAATTAATTTATGAAAGATTATCATATCATTTTTACTTGTTTATTTTTGGAGACATCCAGAGCATTTCTGACCTTTTCAGCCAGAGTTCTCATTGTCAGTGGTTTGACAGCAAAGTCACAGCATCCTATTTCTTCAGCTTTTTCCTCATCCACTTTTGTGCTGAAACCGGTACATAGTATTATGGGAAAATCTGGGGCGATCTCCAGAACCGCTTTTACCAGTTCTATTCCTGAAATATGCGGCATCGTCTGATCTGTAATTAACAAATCAAATTCATTCAGTTTGTCTTTAAGAATCCGCAATGCTTTTCTGCTATCTGTGGATATTGTCACCTTGTAACCCAGTGAAGTCAGCATTTGCTTTCCCATTTCGGCAAGAAAACTTTCATCATCTACTAACAATATTCTCTCATGACCAATTGGTACAGGTAAGCGGACAATGTTATCTGGAGCCGTTTTTTCGCTGGATTTTGGCAGGAAAAGCCTGAACAAAGTTCCCTGACCGACAATGCTTTCCACCTGAATATTTCCATGGTGTGATTGCATGACTCCATATACAACTGATAATCCCAGTCCGGTCCCTTTATTTTCTCCTTTTGTGGTATAAAACGGCTCGAAAATGCGGGACATTATAGAAGCATCTATACCACTTCCTGTATCCTGTACCTCAATAATAGAATAAAAGCCGGGTTTGACAGGTCCAATGATTGCGTCATTTACCTCTTCTTTAATGACCTTTTCCAGTAACGTAATTGTTAATGTTCCCTTTTCATTCATAGCATAAACAGCATTGGTAGCAAGGTTCATAATCGTTTCGTGAATCTTGCTTGAGTCTGCTAAGACTGAGCATGTGTCTTTTTTAATATTTGAAACAAGATTGATTGTCGATGGTAAAGTAACACGGAGTAATTCGATGACCTCCTTGACAATAGGACAAAGGTTTGCCGGACTTTTCTGTTCCGGACCCTGTCGGCTGAATGTAAGAATCTGTGACACAAGATGTTTGGCACGATCACTGGCAGAAAGAATGTTTTTTGCATAACCGGCCAGAACCTGATTGGCAGTAAGGCTTTCAAATAAAAGGTCTGCATAGCCGATAATCGCACCGAGTACATTGTTGAAATCGTGTGCTATACCACCTGCCAATTGCCCTACAGCCTGCATTTTCTGTGATTGACGAAGTTGCTCCTGTGTTCTTCTCAATTCGGTAATATCGCGAAGAGTTGCAATAAAGGTATGACTTTTGGTATCGATTATTGATAGACTGACAGAAACATCAATTACAGATCCTTTAAATGTTTTATGTTTCCAATCAAATATGATTGGCTTTCCATACAAGACACTTTCAATTTTTTCCAATGCCCTTTCCATTGAATCGTTATCGTTTTCCGGAAAGAGCTGGGCGGGATGTCTACCAATAATAGTTTCTTTATCACTGCATTCGAATAGTTTTACCGCTTGTTCGTTACAATCATAAACGCTTTGTTTAGTAAAAAGCAGAACACCATCGCCAGTGGATTCAAAAAGCGCCCGATATCGCTTCTCACTGGCCTCCAATGCATTTGCTGCTTCCTTATTTGCGGTAATATCACGTACTGTAGCAATTACTGTTGCCACTTCTTCTGTATCGGAAAACTCCGGTGAAAAAATCCAGTCTGTCCAACTGCCCCAAGGAAGTTGAAATTCGATTCTGGAGGAATTTTTAGTTATAAACACATTGTCAATGGTTTCACTTAATTTCTGGCATAAGTTTGCGGGATATTTTAACTCAAAATGGGTCTTACCGATATATTCAATTGCTTTGATTCCGGTTAATTTCTCAATTGCGGAGTTCACGTACAAATGTCGATGTTTTCGATCGAATCGCATAATAATATCAGGGGAGTTCTCAGATAGAGCTCTGAATCGTTCTTCACTGGTCTTGAGCAGATTCAAGCGAGATTTCACCAGCAAATACAACATAACTCCAGTAGCAGTAACAAAAAAGGTACCCTTAAATGTCTGTAATGCAGACAAATTCATGTATGAATTTCCAGCAATTGCTTCAACCAGTTTGTCAGAAAACAAAATCCATAGAATGCTTAATAAAACGTACAATCCACTTATCATTGCGGGGGATTTGTCTGCTTTAGCATTGCTTCTATTTGCCATATTAATATGCTCTTTTCCTAACATTATGTTATAAGACAATCAATTATTCAATCAGTTTCTCAATTAAACTTGTGTTAAACATGAAACAAGCATTGCAATCTGTGTGTTGCTAAAATCTCTGTTTAAAATGAATTCACTAATCAGTGAAAAGCATTTAGATAATTCTGAATCGTTATGCAGATCTCGCTTTTTGCGTTAAATGAAAAGACAAATAATACTATAAATAATTAGCTGCATAGAAAAAAAAGTAGTGCTTACGCAAGGTAAAAATCAAAATAATAGATGTAAGTGGAATGGCTCAATATTTTTGCTATTGAGAGTCCCTATAAACAGATAGGATCTGTGATAGGGTGAAATTGGTGGCAGGTGTTTTCTATCAACCTGACTTGAGCAGTATGGAAATCAAGAATGAATAAATATTATTTTGTGAACTTATCAGTTTGCACAACAGGGTTATCTTTGCAAACAACAAAATGTAAAAGCGAATCCCCTTTCAAATGTTTTATGATAAAATAGCAGTTTATTAAACAGAGAACGGAACCGCAAAAAATAAAAATCATTGCAGATCCCTTTGAACCATCATTAGTATTGGTACGCAAAAAGTCCAGAAATATACCGAAAAAACCCATTCCAACCGGAATAGATGCAGTTGACAGAGTATTGTAAAGTCCGAATATTCTTCCATGCATGGTTCCGGGGGTCGAAATCTGAATGATAGTGTTGAAATTTACTACTATAACCGCAATCGCAGCTCCTATAAGAAGAACAGTTATTGAGGTAATAAATACATTTCTGGATAAACCCAGCAGTAGATAACCGGTTGATGAAATCAGTAAACAAATTATAATCAGAATCTGTTGCTTCTTTTCTGAAAATTTCAGAAAACCGCAACTGATAAATCCTGAAAGCAGACCGAGACCAAAAAATGATAGAATATAACCATACCAGGCCTGTCCGATCTTAAGATAATCTGATGTATAGAATGGAAGAATAACTGTAAAGGGTGAAATAAAAAAGTGATATAGACATAGCATAAAAAGAAGGCGTTTTAATTGTGTTCTGCTCCAGATATATGAATAACCCTCCTCAAACCCGGTAATGACACTCTTAAAACCAACTGAATTCCTGCTAATCGAAATGCCCCTGTCTGCAGGCTTGAAAATCCTGCTTTCAAATAGTGCAGATATTATGTAACTGGCTCCGTTAATAATAAAAAGCACAGGTGCACCTAATAATGTAAACAAAACTCCGGCAAGACATTGGCCTGCAAAAGTAGCTCCATTTGATGAGAATTGATAAACAGAATTAGCCATCTGTAATTTTTCCTTTTCTACCAGTTCCGGAATAAAGGAAGAAGTTGCCGGATTGAAAAAGGAAGTACATATACCTATGACTATGGAGCCTGTAATAACCATGGAAAGTGTCAGAATCGGTTTCTGGGGGCACAAACAAATAATCGTGCTGATGGCGATAATAATTAAGCCCACTATCAAATTTGAAATAATCAGCACTTTTTTCCGGGGCACCATATCCACTATGGTACCACTAAAAGGACTCAGCAGGATCTCAGGGAGATTTGATAACATCAAAATAATACCTATAATACTGGCTATACCAGTCTGCTGTTTGAGCCATAAAACTAATGCCACATCGAAAAGGGCTGTTCCAAGCTTGTTTATAAAGTGACCTTGAATCAACAGAAGCAAATTACGGTTTAAAATTCCTGTAAATGCACTTTTCATAAGAAACCTTCCAATTAGAGTTAAGATACTAAACACAAGCAGAAAAAAATCAGATTAAATCTGATAAAAAACTGTTGCATTGTGCCAGGAATTCTTTTATTACAATTTCATCATTTTCATTAATACTATTGAGATATTCATGGAATTTTATCGAACTGTTGGATCGCTTATTATTGAATTGTTCCAGCAAATCTCTGCCAAGTTGTGTAAAACTGGCAGTCAATTCGTTTTTGTTATTGGAATTTTTTGTCTTGATCAGGATCTTTTTCCTCTGAAGACGGGATATTGTCTGAGAAACTGCACCCTTTGTTATACCCAGTTTTTCAGCCATCAAAGTAGCATTTACACTGTAACCCTCTGCTATTAGCTGCATAAGATGAATTTCAGATGGATAAAGAGTGATATTATCAAATTTGAAGATGCTTTTCTTTTCCAGAAAAATAAGCTTATTAAACAGTAGAAATACTTTTGAAGAAAGAGTGTTATCCATGCGTGTGAATATAGTATCTAAACACAGGCAGCACAAGCTTCCTGTAAGATAAACGATTGCTCTGCAGTTGAACTGGATGTTTATGTGCCGCATTATACTTCGGATTTTAGGATACTGCCATACTGTCCTTTTCCAAAAAATGGGTGTGTCTTGATCCAAAGGAAATGCCGCAAACGTCGATATTTAGAGCATGCTTTAGGCAATTGAAACCTTATTATTGCAAAATGGTTATGGCCTTACCTTCTGGAATCGATTATCTTTTAACCGAACCTGGTTATTCTGTATCGCGAACAGCTTCGTTTACTGTGCGTATCGGACTGCTATCGCTGCACCCTTGCTAATTGTGGTACTGCTGAAAAATAAATAACCATAACCCAGTGATAAAAAAGGTAATTATGGCATCAATCATTTATGCAAGCAAAGAACTGAGCGTAAAAATTGTCTATTATGGTCCAGGCCTTAGCGGAAAAACCACTAATCTTCAATTTATTCACAAGAGTGTATTGCCTGAGTTTAGAAGTAAGATGGTTTCAATTGCTACTGAAAATGAACGGACGCTTTTTTTTGATTTTTTGCCATTGGATCTTGGTAAAATAAAAGGACTTAAAGTTAAACTTCAGCTCTATACGGTGCCGGGTCAGGTTTACTATAATGCTACCAGAAAACTGGTACTTCGCGGTGTGGATGGTTTAGTGTTTGTGGCAGACAGCAGCCCCGACAAAATCGAAGAGAATATCGAGAGTTGGAATAATCTGGAAGAGAACCTGATTGCCTATAAATATAAACGGGAAAATATTCCAATCGTTATCCAGTATAACAAAAGGGACCTCAAGAACGCAGTTCCTATTGACGAACTGCAACAACGCATCAACAAATACAATTTGCAATGGACAGAGGCTGTGGCAAATGTTGGCACAGGTGTATTTAATACTTTGAAAGTGATTAGTGTTAAAGTTATTGATGAACTTAATAAAAAATACTTACTCACTTTTAAGAAGTAGCTTCACAATTCTTTAAGAAACCTGCGATCAATTACCTTAAATGTAATCAGTTAAATAAAAATCAGGATTACTTCCTTTATATACCGTAAAAAAGTTGGGTCCTTCTCACATATACCTGTATCTGTTACTTCGTTTTAATATTCAGGACAACTCTAAAGCCATTTTCACATTCATTAAACCTAAAATCCGCAGTTGAATGCGGCGCATACGCGTAAGCTATTGAGCCCTAAGCCATTCACGCGGTTTGACCTTATCACCCTGTCGATAAAGCCTGCACCGCGTTCAAGGCTTATCATCTCAATATCTTACGCTTCTGCGTCCACCTCAACTGCGGAATTTAGGTTAAAACAGTTATTAATCATAGATTACCTGGTTTACTGGAACTGGGTATTATGGTCAGAGCAAGAAGTGGGCATTTTTTTTGAACATTTAATTATAGCAATTAAGCATAATATTACCAACTGTAGAAAAAAGAGTTATATTATGTTTAGGAGTAATGTGAATTTCTGCATGATTTGAACCTAAACTTTCCTTTGTGAGCTGAATTACTGGAAACAAAGCGAATTCGCATCAATGTTTCAGTTTTAAAATTAATAAACAGTATCTGTTCCAAATTGGTCAGAAAGGCCGATCACGCTTCGACTGGGCTCAGTATATATAAGCACGAGCGGTACTTTAAACGGCTAAACATAA
>DATAMG010000042.1:0-6009 GCA_036260705.1 Chitinispirillaceae bacterium
AGTATGCATACATGCTGTATTGTATAGACAATGCAGAAGATTATAACAAATCAAAAATTGACGATTTTTCAAGGGTTGGGATAAATGCTTCTGATGACAGTACACTGGTGATAAGACTGGGCAAACCCACCCCCTATTTTCTTTCTCTTATTATGCATCACTCCTGGTATCCAGTTCATTCTGCCACAATTCTTAAACATGGAAATATCGATTCCAGAGGAACCAAATGGACTCGTGCAGAAAATTTCGTAGGTAACGGTTCGTTTACTCTTACTAAATGGCAGATTAATAAAATTATTACAGTCCGCCAAAATCCGAATTACTGGGATGCATCAAGCGTACGATTAAAAGAGATCAATTTTCATCCAATAGATAATAATCTTACCGAAGAACGGGCATTTCGTACCGGCCAGCTTCATGTTACAACCGGCCTTCCTTTACAGAAAATCGACTGGTACAAGGCTAATAAGCCTGATGAACTACACATAGATCCTTATCTGGGGACCTATTATTATCTGATAAATGTTACCCGTAAACCCCTGGATAATAAAAATCTCAGAAAAGCACTTGTGATGGCCATAAACAGAGATGAACTTACAAAGCATGTAACCAAAGGCGGACAGATCCCGGCGGCATGTTTTACTCCTTACAACACTGCAGGATACAGTTATGATCCCGTTCTTAAATTCGATCCGGTTGAAGCCAGGAAGTTGCTCAACGAAGCCGGATTCAATGAAAAGAATCCTCTTCCAGCTGTTTCTCTTTTATATAATACCTCGGAATCTCATCATACCATTGCACAGGCAATCCAGCAGATGTGGAAACAAAATCTGGGAATTGAAGTAACTCTGGTCAATCAGGAATGGAAGGTTTATCTGGCTTCCACTCACAATAAAGATTACGATATGGCAAGGATGGGATGGATCAGTGATTACAATGACCCCAACTCGTTCCTTGACATGTGGATAACAGAAGGTGGTAACAACCGCACAGGATGGTCCAATCACGGCTATGACAGCCTTATCGATCTAGCCTCCAGGACATCCAACCAGTCTATGCGTTATGAATATTTTAAAAAAGCGGAATCTATTCTTCTTGATGAACTTCCGATTATTCCAATCTATTTTTATACAAACGTTTATCTGTTGCATCCATCAGTAAAGGGATGGTATCCGAACATCCTCAACATTCACAATTATAAGTTCATTTACCTGGAATAGAATGATACGTTTTATCATCAGACGACTTTTTCTGGAAACAATTCCAGCACTGCTGGTAATAGCCACCATAACATTTTTTCTTATCCGCCTGGCTCCCGGAGGACCATTCAGTACAGAAAAAAGCATCTCACCGGAAGTATTAAAACAGCTAAATTCCCATTACGGACTTGACAAACCGCTATTTACCCAGTATTTTCTTTACATATCCAAAATGTTCACCATTGATTTCGGGCCTTCATTCAAATATCCGGGTCGCACCGTTACAGAACTGATTGCAGAATCATTTCCAGTTTCTGTGGAACTGGGTTTTTATGCACTGGTAATAGCACTGATACTGGGCATCTTTTCAGGCATGATAGCCGCATCAAAACCATCCACTCTGCGTGATTATCTGACCATGACTGTGAGTATGGCCGGAATCTGTATTCCCTCTTTTGTGCTTGGCCCTTTACTGGTTCTGATTTTCAGCCTAAAACTGGGAATAGTAAATGTATCCGGATGGAGTACTGCATCCGACAGGATTTTGCCATCATTGACATTAGGTATGGTATATGTAGCCTACATTTCCAGACTGACCCGCGGCGGTCTTTTGGAGACTATGGTTCAGGATTTTATCAGGACAGCACGGGCAAAAGGACTTTCCGAAAAGATCATAATTTTCCGCCATGCACTTCGTGGCGCGATTCTTCCTGTGCTCTCATTTTTGGGACCTGCTGCAGCCGGTCTTATCACCGGCTCATTTGTAGTAGAAACTATCTTTTCAATTCCCGGTCTGGGAAGATTTTTTGTGACAGCAGCTTTCAACCGGGATTACACCATGATAATGGGAACCGTGGTTTTTTATGCATTCATTATGATATTTTTCAACACTGTTGTAGACATCATTATTGCGATTATCAATCCACGCCTGCGGAGTACACTTAAATGAAATCAAAACCGTTACTTGCAGGAAATTCATTATGGCTGGAAGCTCTCAGTCGCTTCTCGCATAACCGGCTGGCTGTTACAGGGCTGGTATTCCTGCTGTTAATGATAATTTTTTGTATTTCAGCGCCACTTTTGACCCCCTATACCTACGATAGCCAGAAACTTTCTTCAGGTGCAACCCCACCAGGCATTTCTCATTTGATGGGCACAGATATTCTGGGAAGAGATCTTTTTACCAGATTACTTTATGGTGGTAGAGTTTCCTTTTCGGTAGGACTTTGTGCCACACTGGTTTCAGTTGTTATCGGAATTTTCTGGGGTTCGGTAGCCGGATGGTGTGGCGGTAAAGTGGACAGTATAATGATGCGCATTGTGGATATAGCCTATGCATTTCCCTTCACCATCTTTGTTATCATTCTTATGGTATTTTTCCAGAGAAGCCTGTTGCTTCTGTTTCTGGCCATAGGAGCAGTGGAGTGGCTTACCATGGCCCGTATAGTACGTGGTCAGGTAATGGCTTTACGTCAGCAGGAATTTATCGATGCTGCAATCGGACTTGGTCTGAGCCAACCTGTAATTATCATTCGCCATATTCTGCCCAATATAACCGGACCAGTGATAATTTATGCCACTCTCACAGTACCGGCAATAATGCTTCTTGAGGCATTTTTAAGTTTTCTGGGCCTTGGTGTTCAACCTCCGGCAAGTTCGTTGGGAATATTGATACGTGAAGGGACCGAGGCTATGGAGGAATATCCATGGCTTCTGCTATTCCCGGGAGCAGTTCTTTCCCTCACTCTTTTTTCCCTGAATTTTATAGGGGATGGTTTACGGGATGCACTCGATCCGAAATCATCGAGGGAGTAGAAGATGCATCTTGACATTAAAAATCTTTCTGCATCTTTTCATCTGAGGGGTAGCAAAGTAAATGCAGTCAGAGGTGTTTCTTTAAGCATCGCTGATGGAAAAACCGTGGGAATCGTTGGCGAATCAGGTTCTGGTAAAACAGTTCTTTCACTTTCTTTTCTGCGTCTATTGCCCACCCCACCGGCTGTTGTAAAAGGAAATGCGTTCTTCGGGAATCTTGACCTGATAAATTGTTCAGACCGGGAAATCCGCTCAATAAGAGGAAACCGTATCAGTATGATATTTCAGGACCCGCTAAGCTCATTCAATCCATACCTGCGACTTTCGCAGCAATTGACAGAACCACTGCTTTGCCATCAGAATATCTCCCGTAAACAGGCACTGGAAATTTCCATTAGCATGCTTTCAGAAACAGGTATCTGTGATCCGCATAAAAAAATCACCTGTTACCCTCATCAGTTCTCTGGAGGTATGCTTCAAAGAGCGATGATCGCCATGGCACTGGTAACTAAACCAGACATGCTGATTGCCGATGAGCCTACAACCGCACTGGATGTCACCACTCAAGCACAGATACTCAGTTTAATGAAAAAGCTTCAGCAGCAATACTCTATGTCGATTATATTTATCACTCACAATCTGGGCATTGTGGCTGGTTTTTGTGATTTTGTACATGTAATGTATGCAGGAATGATTCTGGAATCTGCACAAACCCGATTACTTTTTAAAAATACCGCCCATCCTTACACTAAAGCACTGATTCGCAGCGTTCCATCTCTGCATTCAAGCGTCGAACAGCTTTATGTAATCGGAGGTCCACCATATGATCCATCTCAACCACTCAAAGGCTGCCCATTTGCTCCAAGATGCGAATTTTGTGTACCTGAGTGCTTTAACGAGCAGATTGAACTTACCGAAATAGAACCAGAACACAAAACCACCTGTATCCGTGTTAAACAAGGAGAGCTCTGTTTATGAGCAATACCTGCAACCTCCTGGAAGTAAAAAACCTATCGGTCAGCTTCACTGGCAACAGTAGAAAAAAAAACGGAGTAAAAGCGGTGCGTGATGTCAGTTTCACTCTTAAGAAAGGTGAAACACTTGGCCTGGTAGGTGAATCCGGTTGCGGCAAGACTACTCTGGGAAGGACCATCACTCGTTTTCAAAAAGAGAATAGCGGCAGTAT
Source organism: Chitinispirillaceae bacterium (assembly GCA_036260705.1). GTDB lineage: Bacteria > Fibrobacterota > Chitinivibrionia > Chitinivibrionales > Chitinispirillaceae > JAAYPC01. Next base: position 4,201 of record DATAMG010000042.1, read on the forward strand.
CAATCTAAATGGAATCGATCTTTGTCATTTGTCTCCATCACAGTTAAGACCCTTACGCAGACAAATGCAGATGATTTTTCAGAATCCATATTCCTCCCTCAATCCCAGGATGACTGTTCTTGAAATTATTGCGGAGCCATTTTCAGGAAAACTTTCCAGGAAATATAAAATTTCCAGAGTTACTGATCTGATGGTGCAATGCGGCCTGGATCCTGAAATGATGCGTAAGTTTCCACATGAGTTTTCCGGTGGTCAGCGCCAGCGCATCGCCATTGCCAGAGCTGTTGCCGCAGATCCAATGTTAATTATAGCTGATGAGCCGGTTTCCTCACTGGATGTTTCGGTTCAGGCGCAGATTCTCAATGTGCTTAAAAGCCTCAGGGATACCCTTGAACTAACCATGCTGTTTATTTCCCATGATCTCTCGGTTGTCAGATATATCTCTCAGAAGGTCGCAGTAATGTACCAGGGGAGCATAATTGAAACCGGAAAAACTGAAGATCTGTTTAAAAATCCCTGTCATCCCTACACCAGAACACTTCTTGATGCAGTACCGGTGATTGATCCGGATATAATAAAACACAAGGTTAAATCAATTCTGAGAAACGATTCAGACATTTCTGAAGCAACCGGATGCCCCTTTTGCCTCAGATGCCCTGAGGTCAAAAATATCTGCAAATCAGAATTCCCAAATTTGCGCAAATGCGGGATTGAGGAGTGTCATTTTGTAGCGTGTGTTAATAATGACCAATGAACAGTCATTAAGAATTTATAATAATTAGTTCTTTTGCCTTTTCATTGAAGTGTAGTCAAAAAGATATAATACTTTAATTAATAGAGTAAATCCAGCTATAATCATTACTGTGTCAATTTAATATATCCCATCTAAATATTACTCATACTTCGAAAAGGTCTTTCGAAGATGCAAGCACAGCTCAGTATAAACGTAACTGATAACTAATTCGATTATAGTTGAAAAGCATGGGTGATATTTAATTACCGGAATAATAGCTGGAACTCTTTTTACATTCCAGCTAAAGGCAATGTTAAAGCATAAATGTAATCAAATCATTCATAGACTCGACACTTGTTTCTTTATCTATTTCACCAGTTTGTAACGTTTTCGATTTTACCTGGATCATTAAGGTAATTTCTGGTTGAAAATTTTCTCCCCAAAAAAAGATGTTCCCTTAATAATATAAAAAACTGACCGGCTTTCAATTTATATATTTCTCTCAAAGATATTTCTTTCAGTATTCCCAACCTTTCTGAATCATGATTTAAGAAGTCAACAAATACTCCGTAGGGATTTATTTTTATCATTGATTTGTTTAGGTTAAGGTATTTTTCATTTCCGGCGAGATTAATGTATATATTCGCATTCGAGAATTTGATAACTCCAAAATCTTCATGAATCTTCATATGATATTTTCTTTTAAAAATCTTGTCCGATGTTTTAAACCTGACATATGATAATTTATCAACTATTGGAAAAACGACTGTTTTATTAATTTTATCAATCGTATAACTTACATCAGAAATAAAATCGTTTGTCCTTTCCAGATCGATCCTCACTGATTCTACAGGTCTATCTGTTGTATTGATAAGATAATAATAATCCTGGTTTTGCACGATTAAAATGTTCTGAAATGTTTTCAGACGATTTAAAATAAACGATACCGGTTTTTTCAAAATTCTGGAATCAGCGGCAACCCTTGTCAGTGTTTCAGCAGCATCCTTACAGATTGTCATATTGTCGTTGTTTACATATCTGTGCATGTATTGGTAAAGTATACTTACACCATTTTG
>DATAMG010000033.1:0-26671 GCA_036260705.1 Chitinispirillaceae bacterium
GTGACTGGTTCTGGTGATCTTACCAACCCCGCTATAAAGATTTGTGGATCTATACCTGGAAATATCTGACTGAAACCAAAAAATGTGATAATCTTCTCTGGGTGTTTTCTTCAAATTATTGGAGCGGGAATGCTGAAAAATCCAACCCGCGTTATTATTATCCCGGTCACCGGTATGTGGATGTGCTTGGATGTGATGTTTACACCAATTACGGACACAGTTTTGCAAAGTCCTGTCATGATTCCTTAAGGGCGATTGGTGAAGGAAAACCGATTGCTATTACTGAAAACGGAACGATGCCTGTAAATTTTGACTCCTGGCGTTCAGAACAGCCATTCTGGGTATACTGGCTTACCTGGTGGGGATTTCAGGGTGATGATAAGGGTAATACCAAAGCGGTTTACGATGAAGTATATGCTCATCCATCAGTAATAACCCTTGATAAGATCAACTCCGTGGATACATCGGTGAAGATTGTAAGTGTATCTGTGGAAGGATGTGGAACTGTTGCTAAAATTCCTAATAGTGCAACCGTTAAAAAAGGTACATCAGTGCAGTTTACCGCAACACCTGCAGATGGGTGGAAATTTGAGGGGTGGAGCGGAACTGAGGAGTCTGCAGACAACCCGCTGCAATTATCTGTAAACGAAAACTGTATCATTAAAGCGGTTTTCAAGCCCCTTCCTGGGACAAAATTAAATATAATTAAAAATGGAGATTTTTCTGATGCCACTGTCATTGGATGGAATCCGGTTCTTGTTACGGAAGGCGGTGCAGCTACTGATGCAGTTGTAAATGGTGAGATGGTGGTTACTATCACTAATGGCGGTGCTCTTGCCTGGAGTGTTCAACTAACACAGAATGACCTGCAACTGGAAAAAGGGAAGAAGTATATACTTTCATTTGATGCTTATGCTGCTGCGAAAAAAGACATATTTGTGAAAATCGGGCAGAACGGCGGTGAATATTTATCTTATTCAGATACAACATTTAATATTTCTACAACTTCACAGACTTTCATCCACATCTTTACTATGAGTGAGCAGACCGATCCGGCAGCCCGTATAGAGTTCAATATCGGACTGAACACAACTGAATTTCACCTGGATAATGTGTGGCTCGTTGAAGATAATGGTACATCGATACAGCAAAATTCCCGTTTTGTTTTTATCGACAAAAGCATTCAGATCCGCTCTCTTTCTAATAATATCACAGTAAGTTTTCCCAAAGGCATTACCGGGAAAGATCAGATTTCAGTTTTCAGAATTGATGGAAGTAAGGTGTTAACAATCAGAAATAATCGTGCTACTGTCAATTTTAAAGATCTGGTACCCGGGACATATATGATTCATGCAACAGATGGCTTGCGGAACTGGAGTAAATCCTTTTGCACATATTAAAATGCGTTGTTATATGTAAATGATAAAGTGATGTACATATAGTCCCTGCGCCACTTCCAGCATATGGTTCCTGGTCAAAAAGATTCGATCAGATTCTTGTTTCACAATAGTATCGATTCATTTCCAAATGAACAAAAGCAAATAATTCTGGGTTGTTTTCCTAAAGATACGAAGTTTCACAGTTAAGATACGATCTATCGGTGACGCTGCATAAACTATAGTGTTTCTGGTACAAATCATACCATCTCCGGATGTATATTCATAAACATTTAAACCAATGAATACTAATTGTTCCCATAAAATATGCAGTTAGTATATACCAGATTAGGAGAGATGAAAGAGATTGGCGTATTTATTACTCGTGGCGAGCTCTTTTTTGGGGTTCATCTTAGAGCTTGCCTGGATTCGTAAATTTTCCCTGGTTTTTGGGAATCTCTATATTTCTACATCTACAGTATTTGCCGCACTGTTTTTAGGTTTTGCTGCAGGTTCCTACTATAGTTTAAAAAATACCAAAACTGTTGAAACTGCTTATAAAAAGTTTGGTTATTTTAACATAATCGCGTTTTCTACTTCAATTGCCGGATATCTCCTTTTCAGTAACCATCAGATAGTTTCTTTTTTCTATAACTTATTCATCATAAAATCACCGCTCTTACTCCGCTTTCTTCAATTTATAGTTATTAGTATTTTTCTTTTTCCTTGGGCCTTTTGTTATGGCAGTGCACTACCATTATTATCTGCAATAACATCTTCAAAAAGGAAAAATAATGTTACAGCTTATTGCATTTTTTCGGTAAGTGGGCTTGTAGGTCTGGTATTTGGTGCATTTTTCCTGCTTCCTTCTTTTGGTCTGCTAAAGACATTTTCATTTTCAATTGCTGGATATCTCCTGTTAGGGATGATTACTCTTTACTTCTCAAAGGTGTATACTGGTAGATTGGGGATAATATCTAACCCAAATATCGGTAATTGCAATAAAAAGGATCAAGTATTATTTTCAGCTGTTAGCTTTTTCCTGGGATTCTGTAGTATCGGTTATGAATTGCTTTTGCTTAAATCTTTCAGCCTTATTGATAATAATTCTTTTTATTCATTCAATATTGTCTTAGTTTTTGTGTTAATTTCATCCATAATAGGATCAATGATAATTCTGCTACTTTCAAAATCTAAATTTATAAATAACACGACCACATTTCCAATTCTTTTAGTAGTTTCAGCTGTCATTATTTCAACAATGCCATTCGTTTTTTTGAATGTTACCGAAGGAATGCTTCCTTTACCAAATAGCAATTCATGGTACAAGTATTTGTCAAATATAATCAAAGTATCATTATGGACAATTATTCTTCCTTGCGTTTTAACAGGTTCTCTTTTTCCGTTATTAATAAAAAGAGTTGAAAATACTGGATTTTCGATAGGTAAGGTTCTGTTTTTTAATACATCAGGAATAATTATTTCAATTTTGTCTATTGGATTGATAAATTTTTATCTTTGGAAATGGGTATTGTTATTAGGATTTTTGTATAGTATATCTTCACTTATTTATGGTCTGCTATTTTTTTCAAAAAAGATAAACGCGTTTTTAGCATCACTTGTAATTATCACACTGATAATGGTCATAAAAATAAATCTGCCTGTTGTTTGGAAAAATGCATCTCTCAGGGGTATGGATGTAATTGAAAAAGTTGAAAATGGTGGAGATATTGCAACTTTGGTTGCTAACGGGAATGCTGCTCATATTTTAGTAAACAACCAATATTCAGTGGGCAGTAATCGGAATATTCAGGAAAAGAGCATTCAATCACTATTACCCATAACCATACATGGAAATTCAAAGAATCTTTTCTTTGTTGGCATGGGAACTGGTGTAACTGCTGGTGCATCTCTTTTATCTGATCCAGAATCAGTAACGGTATGTGAAATCTCTTCCGGTGTCGAAAAACTGGCCAGGAAATATTTTCGAAATTATGTTCAGGGATTGTTTAATGATAAACGGGTAAAGATTGTAAATGAAGATGGAAGAATCTTTCTATCCTACTCGGAATCCAAATATGATTTGATTATCAGTGATCTGTTCATACCATGGCAAAGCGGAACTGCACCTTTATATACAGAAGAATTTTATCGCTCTGTGCGGGAACATCTTAATATAAATGGGTTGTTTACCCAATGGCTTCCTTTGTACCAATTAACCATGAATGATTTTGGAATAATTGTGAATACTTTATCGGAAGTATTTGGCCAGGTCACAATGTGGAGAGCGGGTTTTGATTTAAATGAGCCTGCAGTTGCTTTAGTTTGTTCTGTCGAAAAAAATAAATTTGTCCCGGATAGACTTGTAAACAATTCGGCAAAAAAAATGCTCAAGGTACCTTATTCTTCTGGTTTTGATTATGAAAAGGTAGTTTCAGGTAATTTGTTACAGTTTTATTGTGGCAATATTACTGAAAATAAAAGATTGTTCGAAAAGTATAAAATCAATACCTATGATAAACTTCCTATTGAGTATATTACCCCGAAATCCTTTATAGTCGATGATGGATATAAAAACATACTGAATAATTCGAACTATCTTGACTTGTGCGGTTTGTTGCTAAAAAACATAGTACCTGAAGAAGACCCTTTTTTAAAAAATGTTTCAGATAATGATAAACAGATGGTTCATTATGGAATGACCCGGTTTGAATAATTGTGGTTGTTTAAATTGCTGTCATATTAAAAATTCCGGAGTTATTGAGCATTCTCCTTCGCAGTCTGCTACTGAGAACAGGTTATCATAAAGCTTCGATAAGCAGTTCACCATCAGGCATTGTAAAAACGTAAGACTACCACCTGTCATCATAGTTTGCTCCCACATTATGGAAAAAGACTCTACAGTAAAGCACATCACCCAGCATAGTTTTCATGATTTCGGCATTTTTAGGTACTTTTCTATTTTACCATGTTCACACATTTTCCTTTACATTGCGACTTAATTACCCAATGCTGTCCCATAGATTAATCAGCAAACAACGGTAAATAAAGCTGTTGGGGCAACATAATTATCCGCGATTGCTTACCTTCTGTCCCACAGCAATATTTTAACAGGCTATATAAATCCAGACGATTCCAGAGGACTCCACGAACTGTTGTGAATAAACGGGCAAATGTCCTCTTCCATTTCCCACTGTTGTGAGCCAGAAAAATTGCTATTCCAATCCTGTCTTTAAAGCCCGTTCAGTAGCTTTTACGATTGATTTCCAGCTGTAAGTAGCTCCGGAGACCCCATCTATTTGCAGAGATTGTTTTTGCAGTATTTGTTCAATAACTGCTGAACCGTTATAGGAATGGCTGAAACGGTGTTCAAGAAGTTCGAGTCCGGTAAGTTTACCATCATTAACAGTGGCTTTTACCATGGCATTAACCAGCAGCATATCATAATATCCAAAGTAGGTTCCATTTTTGACCCGGTTTATGTCAATTTTGTCAAAAGATGTTTTGGCGTATATTTCCTGAGATGTTTTCAAGGTATAATAATGCGAGCAGCTCACAAGCAGACAACAAATTATTAATATCGGTGATTTGTTCATGACGTTTACTCCTTTGAAGATTACACTGGTATGGAAATGATGCCGTTATAATGATAGAGAAAAAGATACTCAAGAAGGAATGCATACTCACTGCTATTACGATCGATGCATAGGATTTGTCCGATCATGGTCAAAAGGTTATCATAAAGCATAGTTATCAGAGCTCTGTGAACTGATTTTGCCGGCAACTCTGATGATCCATTTTTTATTGTTTTACGGAAAATTTCATAGGCATTGCAGGCACCCTGAATCACATTTTGTCGAAGTGGTCCTATAATGCTGGAGTTGTAGGGATTTATCATAATGAGAAATTTCAGGCGGTTTTCGATGAGAAATCCAACCAGTTCTTCACCTGCACGGTTATGGGCTGATTTGTCACCAGCAGGATTTATAACTGCCTGGATTCTTTTCATGATAAGATCAGAAATTTTATCGGCGATTTCAGGTGGAACTACTGATGAAAAAAGATCCTTCTTGTTTTTAAAATAAAGATAAAGATTACCTTTTGATATTGAGGCATTTCTGGCAATCTCATCCACAGTCGTTGAATTGAATCCTTTTCTGGCAAAAAGCTGCTCTGCGCATGCAATTATGGTATTTCTGGTCTTTTCTTTGAGGACTTGCATATATGTATACCTGAAAAATGACTGAGGCGGTCATTTTTAATATAATATATTTTCACATATAAGGCAATTATGGCATAGATCCGGGTAATTCTGTTTTAAAAAAAGTAAAGTGGAAATCTGGAACAACTTATAATTCAGCAAAGGAAGTAAAAAATGAGTTTCTTTGATGATAAAATAGCTGAGAGACTGGGTGGGAGAAATTTCGGTAAAGCTACCGAAATATACAAATTCGAATTAATAAAAAGGGCAAAAGCAGAAGCAAAGAAAAAGCATCCGGAGCTTGAATTGATTGATATGGGAGTTGGAGAACCTGATTGGCCGGCAGACAGAAGGGTGGTGGATTGTCTTTGCAGTGAAGCTGGTAAAAAAGAAAACAGGTGGTATGCTGATAATGGTATACAGGAGTTTCAAATTGCTGCAGCTCAATATATGCAGTCTGTTTACAAGATTTCAGGACTGGACCCATTCCAGCATATAATACATGGTATAGGTTCCAAGCCGGTTTTGGCAATGCTGCCGTTGTGTTTTATTAATCCTGGTGATGTGCATTTAGTTACAGTACCAGGCTATCCGGTCACATCTACTTACACCAGATATCTGGGTGGTGAGGTATTTAATCTGCCACTTCTTGAATCTAATGGATTTTTGCCAGATTTTTCCATGATTCCAGACAATATACTCAGGCGTGCAAAGACACTGTACATAAATTACCCTAACAATCCTACCGGTGCTACAGCCACAAAGGAGTTTTTTGGCAGAGTAGTCGAATTTGCACTTAAAAATCAGGTTGTGGTTATTCATGATGCGGCTTATGGTGCGCTTACTTTTGATGGTTATCAGCCATTGAGTTTTCTTTCGGTTGAGGGGGCAATGGATGTAGGAATTGAAGTACATTCATTGTCAAAAGCATTTAATATGACCGGATGGAGAATCGGGTTTGTCTGTGGAAATGCTAAGGCGGTCAAGGCTTATGCAACAGTAAAAGACAATACTGATTCCGGGCAGTTCAGGGCTATTCAGAAGGCTGCTGTTACCGCATTTAGCAATTTAGACATAACCGATTTCACCATAGAGAAGTATTCAAGGCGGTTTAATTTACTGGTGGATGCATTGAGGGAGATCGGCTTTGATGCCAAAAAACCAAAAGGGTCTTTTTATTGTTATGTAAAAGCCCCATCTGGGGCTGGCAATGGTCTGGAATTTAGGACTGCTACCGATTTTTCCACGTTCTTAATTGAGAATGCACTTATATCTACTGTTCCATGGGATGATGCCGGAAAGTATTTACGATTCTCGGTTACTTTTGAAGCCGATTCCATAGAAGCTGAAAGACAGGTTATTGAAGAGATGAAGAGAAGGATGAAGGAATTAAAGTTAGTATTCTGAGGGTCACATTTATCTTGAAAAGGGTTTAATAAATGCCACCAGTATTCGATAAATCCGCAGACATAAGCATTTATTGTTTCTCTGGAACCGGTAATACTCTTTTTGTCGCAAATGCTATGGCATCAGAGATTGTTAAAAATCAGAGTTGATGACTCATTGTGTAACAGATGCGGAACGTGTGTGAAAAAATGCCCGGTTCGTAGTATTGATATAACAGAAAAAGTGGTAATAGAGGATGGCTGTCAAAATTGTTTTCGTTGTGTTGCAGTTTGTCCTCAGAAGGCCACATTCGGGATTGTTACTCCGCAATCATTGCATTACCGTGCTGAAGGTGGTGATGCTTTAGTTGTTTATGGCCCTGGGAGTACAGTTTTTTATATCAAAATGGCTTGTTGGGTTTTGGATCATCTGTGTTCTGGCTGATATTGAAACAGACTGTGATTCTGTTTTGGAAGAATTTGAATCTTTATATTGTTCTGAGTTGTTATCTGATTTATGATTATTCAGGATCAATTCCATATGTTTTCCTTTTTAAAAAATGAAAAGCTTTTTTTAACCAGGTTATGTGGCGTAGAAAACCGGTATAAACTTTTCTACCCAGATATCAACCCGTTTTGGATGCACTGATAAAATGTACAGAAAAAAGCGGGCCAGAAATTGAGAAAGCTATTTTTACCTTCAAAACCTGATTTCGGGCCGAATTTAACCTAAAACGAATTATTCTTTTCGATTTGGGTTAAATAATGGTCAGAAATTTTGTACAATGCGATTTTAATAGTGGAAATTAAGATTATCTCTGACGAAGCCCATCTGTTCGTTCAGGTCGTTGATTTCTTTTTGCCAGAAAGAGTCGATGCCCCAGTTGGGGAAGTTGCGTTTGAACTGATGGTCGTTTCTCTGGCGGCTGCACCAGCCAAGAAAATAGATTAGCCGCATGGCTCTTAGGGGTTCAATCATGCGCAAAGATCTTGAATCAAAATCTCTGAACTGCTCATATCCTTCGATGAAAAGGGAGATTTCTTCTTTGGAATTTTCCATCCGGTCGGGAAGCAGTAGCCAGAGGTCCTGTACCGGGGGGCCCATGGCCATATCATCGAAATCGATAACCAGAAGTCCTTCATCCATTCTGTCAAGAATGTTGCCTATATGCAGGTCTCCATGGATTCTGATCTGTTTAATTTCTGAAAACACTGAGGTACTGATGTCAATCAGTTCATTAACCAGATTCCGATAGCGGTTTTGATAGTTTGGCGGAATGACTTGGTTTAAAAGGTAATCCAGATCATTGCGGGTGGATTTGTCTGGTGATAATACAATCCGGGATTCTGCGGGATGTGATGCACCGATATTATGAATTCGGGCTACCAGAGTTCCAAGTCTAAGCCAATCTTCAAAGTTATTAATTTCCAACTGCCTTCCTGCCCTTTTGGGGAAGATGGCAAAGTGGATCCCCTCATGAATTCCAATTGTTTCTCCATTTGAGAGTGTCAATGGTGGGACGACGGGAAGTTCGGCTTCAAATAATTCCTGAAGAAATGTGTGCTCATCAGAGATGGCATTGCGGCTCCAGCGTTCGGGGCGGTAGAATTTGGTGATGAGTCGGATGCCATCACGAGTTTGAAATTCATATACCCGGTTTATATAGCTGGGCAGCTGGGCAGTGAAACCGGTTAACAGTTTTCCTGTTGCCTGCTCTGCGGCTCCAAGCATTTGATCGGGGGTCAATTGTTCAAAGTTCATGATATGAATCCCGGAAAATATTAAAGAAAGTTGATGAAGTTAATATAGATCAGAGGGGAGAAATCTCAAAGCAGGAAAGGGTTAAAGAATGAGCTGGTATGGTGGAATAAATGGGTACTTCTATTTGATTATTTGGTGATCAGGAAGTAATTTTAGGGGATGTATTCTTTTATCCGTAAGAATCTCTCCACAATTGGTTATCTGCCTTGGAATTGATATTGGAGTTGGTTGCCCGGAATTTACAAATTAATGATTGAATTTGAGGTTTCGAAAGGATCTGTTCATGGATATTCCTGTAATTGATATGATTGCCCGTTCAGGTTGGGCGGGTAGAATTATAATTATACTCTTGGCTTTATTTTCGCTTCTGACCTGGGCCATAATTTTTAACCGCTATTTTATTTTGAATGGTGTTGTCGGCAGAAATAAAATTTTCCGGCGCAGATATGAGGTGATTAACAAGCTCTCAGATATAGAGTCATTGGATGCAAAGACACTGGGATCTCCTATGGGGCAGCTGGGACTTACAGCTGCGAAGGAGTACCGTAGAATTTTAGAAGATGCCAAATCGCATACCGGGGTTAAAGACTGGTCGTTTTTTCTGCAAAATCAATTTACTATGGCAGCTGACCGGATGGAGAGCGGATTTATGGCGCTGATCGGTCCTCTTGATAAAGGTGTGTTTTTCCTGGCTATGATCAGCAGTATTGCTCCATTTCTGGGGTTATTAGGAACAGTATGGGGTATTATGAACTCGTTTTTTGAGATTGGAAACCAGGGGTCAGCCAGCTTGCCTGTTGTTGCCCCTGGAATTGCTGAGGCATTGATTACCACGATTGTGGGTCTTGCGGTGGCCATTCCTTCTTTATTCTTTTATAACTTTTTCAATCACAGGGCAGAAAAAATTGAGAATCAGATGGAAGAGTTTAAGGAACTGGTATTGGTAAGATTAAAGCGTGAGATATTCAATCTGCTTTATACAGAGCGTCCGGGCCGTACACAACCTTCTCAGATGCCACGGGTTTAATCCGGAGGAGCAACGTAAATGGGCAATAAAAGAAAAGCCAGGCGTCGTCATATTATAAGCGATGTCAATCTTACCAACCTTATAGATGTGGTATTTGCTTTACTTATTATCTTTATGATTACTGCACCGATGATGACTCAGGGCGTGCAGGTTGATTTACCCAAAGCAGAAGCGGAAAATGTAGAGGTTAACAAATCGATTCAGGTCACAATCAACTCAAAAAATGAGATTTATATTGATTATGAGAAAGTGTCACTGGTGGATTTCAGGAAAAGTTTCAGAGAGGTTTTTGCCGGAGAAAAGGAAATACCTGTATTTGTAAATGCTGATGCCAAGGTTCCATATGGCCTGGTAATAAGAGTTATTGCAGAGATACAGAAAGCTGGTGTGGTAAAACTGGGATTTTTGACTCTTCCTCTGGAGTATTCCGGAAGGTAAACATGGCCAGATCCGATTCATTATTGATACCTGAGCAAAAGGAGAACGGCTGGTCGATAAGTTCTTCTTTTATCAGCTCCATTGTTTTTCACCTGGTGGTTTTTGTCGGTATTCCTCTTTTTTTAAAATTTGCCTGGAAGCCACGTACTTTTCAGCGGCCGCAGACTTTTCAGCTGGTTTCACCTTTACGTCCGGTTAATCCGCAGAAGGTTACCAATGCCAATAAACAGAGGGTCGCCCGTAAGGAGGTGAAGCCGGAACCCAAACCTGCGCCATCCACCAATAAGACTGAAAATAAAGATGTCAAGCCCCAACCAAAAAAGGAGCCGGCACAATCGGTTGAGGAGAATGTTGATGAGCTGGAATCAATTCTGGAGGAGCTCCCTGCGCCAGCCAGGGTTTCGGCAGTAGGGGATTTTAAATTCCACTGGTATCTTAATAATGTACAACAGAAGCTGGAAAGGTACTGGAATCCTCCCACAGAGAACCGTCAGATAAAGGTTGTAGTGCATTTTATAATTTTTAATGATGGAAATATTTCTGAGCCTTCCATTAGCCGCTCATCGGGCAGCAGTACTATTGATAATATTGCTCTGCGTGCTGTAAAACTGGCTGCACCTTTCGGGAGATTGCCGCCCGGTTTTTCGGGTGATAAACTGGATCTTAATTGTACTCTTATCCCAACCAGGAAATAGAATGACCAAACCACTTTTTATTCTGACGTTATTGATATTTAGTTCCATAGTATACGGTGAGAAATTCGATCTGGAAGTATACGCCAGTAAATTTGATTCCATTCCTGTGGGAGTCATTGATTTCCGTTCTTCCAACGGGAAAAAGATTAGTGAAACAGATTTGCAGCCATGGAAAATTATTGCTTCAGATCTGGATTTCTGTGGCAAGTTCAGTGTAACCAGTCTTGGTGATTATGATAGTGCTGCATTTGCTGCTGCCAGCGTGGGTATTTACATTGATGGGGAATATACAGTAGAGGGCTCGCAAGTTGCTGTAAACTGTTATCTGCGTGATGCTGCTACCAGGGAGCTTATTATCGGTAAGAAATACAAAGGTGAGCTCAAATCGATGAGGGCTATTTCTCACCGATATTCCAACGAGATAGTGGAGATGCTTTTCGGGGATCGGGGGATTTTTCTCAGCCGTATATTATATATAAATTCTTCCGGAAATAAAAAATCTGTTGCAATTATGGATTTTGATGGATATAACAGCGTTACATTGACAAAAAACGATGTAATCAATATTTTTCCTGCTTTTATGGATACCAAAAATATTCTATGGATATCCTATCTCAGGGGAAAGCCTGATATGTATAAAGGTTCCATAACCGACGGGACCTCCAAAATTCATGTATACAGTAAAGCGATTACAACCAGTCCGGATGTTTCACCGATAGATGGAACCATTGCATATGGATCATCAATAAAGGGAAATCTCGATATTTTCACCTGTAATCCTGATGGTACTAATGTCAGGCAGCTTACAGTTCATTACGGGGTGGATACATCACCATCATGGTCTCCCAATGGTTATCAGATTGCATTTACATCTGACAGGTCGGGTAATCCTCAGGTTTATATTATGGATGCTGACGGGGCTAATCAGCGGCGTTTAACCTTTGAGAGCAAGTACACTGATTCTCCTGCCTGGTCACCTAAGGGCGATAAAATTGCCTTTATGTCTATGAATGAAAACGGTAGATTCGATATCTGGACAATTGCGCCTGATGGTACCGGTCTTACCAGGGTTACTGACATTGGAGGAAATAATGAGTATCCAAGCTGGTCTCCTGATGGCACCCTTATAGGTTTTGTCAATACTACCGGAGGTAGAAGCGATTTATATACTGTAAAACATGATGGCACCAGGGTCCGCAGAGTAACTAACAGTGGTAATGTGAAGATGCCGGACTGGTCAGATTTCTAATCTCAGAAAGGTAAATATGACTAAATCTTATCTGTTGCTTTTTTTTGTGTGTGCAGCAGTTTTTGTGAGCGGGTGTCGTAAACAGGTATCAACTCTAATGGAGACTCCAAGAGATCCGGTACAAAAAACAATCAATTCACAACCTGATCCTTTTGCTGGAATAGATACTTCTGATGAGGTATCCTTTAAGGAGGCTGATCTGGCCAGTGAGCTTGCTATGAAAGTCAAACAGTATCTCTGTGCTATTCAATTTGAATTTAACAGTTATCAGCTAAACGACGATGCGGTACAGAAACTCCTTAATGCCGCAAAATTTCTCAATGAATATTCCGGTATTCGCATTCTTATACAGGGACACTGTGATGAGCGTGGATCATCTGAGTATAATATGGGACTTGGGGAGAGGCGGGCTGGTGCTGTGAGGGATTATCTTTTAAGTCTGGGAATTTTGCCGATTCGTATTGAGATGACCTCAATGGGTAAGGAGCAACCGGTGGTTTTTGGATGTACTGATGAGGCTTGTCACAGGCAGAACCGCCGCGCAGAATTTGTTGTGCTGGCAAATAATTAAATCTTGAATTGTTGTAGATGATTTGGGAGAGGCTTATGAATGTAAGGACTTTTTTACCGGCAGCCCTCGTTTGTGCTGTAATTCAATTTCAGGGTTGTACAAATCTTACTATGTTAAGGACTCAGGAGCTGCGTGATGTGAAGGCGCAGGTTGATTCATTGCAATCGGAGCTTACCGGTTTGCAGAAAAAAATGATGGATGAGCAGAAGAGTCAATCGGAAGTGCTCAGGCTGATACGTGCAGATATTCAGATCAGATTTAACGAGCTGGATAGAAAAGTTTCCACAATCGATGGTAATCTATCGGAAAATCAGTTCAGGCTTTCCAAAATTGATGAAAAAACCGCAGAGTTTAATAAGAAGCTGGAAGCCAGATTTAATGGTGATTCAGCTAACGGAAATTCCAGATCTTCTGAATCTGAAAAGATGTTTCAGTTAGCAATGACCGATTTTAATGCAGGCAGGTATGATATTGCATTGGGGGCATTTCAGAATCTCTCCAATTCGGAATCATCTCTGGCTCAGGAAGCTTTCTACTGGGTTGCAGAATGCTATTATGCCACCAAAAAATATAATGATGCAGAAAAAGGATACCTGAGCTACATAAAAAATTACCCTCAGGGGGCAAAACTTTGTGTTTCGCTTTACAAACTTGGTTTGGTTTATGAACGTCAGAATAAGGAAAAATCCAAAAACATGGCTTGGAAAAAACTTATGGAACAGTGTCCTGACGCTCAGGAAACCAGTGTTGTAAAGGCGCAGACAAGAAATTAATATTAACTAACGGGAGTACGTCCTTCTGGTTGCGCCAGTTGGCCGCAGTGCAACTGTAATCCATTGTACTCAGTGCTTTTCGGTTGCATCGGCCTTGACCTGTTTTCCCACCGTTTTTCTTATTCGCATGGATGGGCTCGAAAATTCTCGGTTTTTCATACAATTCCTAATGTTATTTCAATTGTAATGCGTTTCCTACTATACAAGATAGATAATTTAAAACATCCGTCCTCCGAAGTCCCGATATGAAATAATCGGACGGAGGGTGGACAAAGGACGCGAAGCACGCAGAGGGTAAACGCTTCGCGTTTAAAAGAATCCTTGTGTAATACAATAGTATTAATGTAATCCCCCTCCTGTAAACGCGGAGTGCAAAATTTAAAAGGGTATGGAAAAGAGTGGCATAGGAGCTGCTTTTTTCTGTATATCTCAAATTCTTTGTGGTTTTTGACTGGCCGCTATTTTGCTTTTTTTTCCCTGTGAAGGTATGTTTTTTCTGGGGAGGTGCTCATTTTGGACCAGAAAATGAAAACACTCGATGGTAATGAGGCTGCTGCCTATGTTGCTTACAATACCAACGAAGCAGTAGCAATCTATCCTATCACGCCAGCTTCTCCCATGGGTGAAATGGCTGATCTTTGGGCAACCAGAGGGGAAAAAAACATGTGGGGAACCGTTCCTCACATAGTAGAAATGCAAAGTGAAGCCGGGGCTATAGCCGCTGCTCATGGAGCTTTGCAGCGTGGTGCTCTTACCACCACGTTTACTGCATCTCAGGGTTTACTCTTAATGATTCCCAATATGTTTAAAATTGCCGGAGAACTCAATCCGATGGTTATTCATGTGGCGGCCAGGACTGTGGCAACTCATGCCCTTTCCATATTTTGTGATCACAGTGATGTTATGGCTGCCCGAAGCACTGGTTTTGCATTTCTTTGTTCTGCTTCAGTACAGGAGGCCCAGGATTTCGCACTCATCTCTCAGGCTGCGACTCTCAAGTCCAGGGTACCATTTTTGCATTTTTTCGATGGCTTCCGTACATCCCATGAGATATCAAAAATTCATCTGTTGACTACAGAACAGTTGAAAGCCATGATAGATGATAATCTGGTTCGCGAGTTCAGGTATCGTGCACTCTCGCCAGAGCGGCCCGTTATCCGTGGTACTTCACAGAATCCCGACATTTTTTTCCAGGCACGTGAGGCATCAAACCCATTTTACAGTGCTTGTCCATCCATAGTTGAACAGGCAATGGGCCAGTTTGGAGCGATGACCGGTCGTATTTACAAACTTTTTGATTATTATGGAGATCCTGATGCAGAACTGGTAATAGTGATAATGGGATCTGCTTCCCAGACTGTGGAGGAAACGGTTGATTACCTTAACAGTAGAAACCAAAAAGTCGGGCTTATCAGAGTTCGGCTTTACCGTCCTTTCTCATCAGGTCATTTTTTGCAGGTGCTTCCTTTGTCAGTAAAATCAATTGCAGTTCTGGACAGGACCAAGGAACCCGGTGCAATTGGCGAGCCGCTTTACTGTGATGTTGTTGCTTCTATCAATGAAGCTGCGCAGAGATCTGATCTACCTGTGAATAAGATTCCCAGGATTGTGGGGGGCCGTTACGGGTTATCGTCAAAAGAGTTCATACCATCCATGGTTGAATCTGTTTTTGCAAGCATAAATAGTCAATCTGCACCAAGTCATTTTACTGTTGGAATTCGCGATGATGTGAGTTATCAGAATCTTACCACAGAAAAAAACATACAGATAGAGCCTGTTGACCGGATAAGAGCCTTGTTTTACGGATATGGATCTGATGGAACTGTGAGTGCGAATAAGAATACACTCAAGATTATTGGAGAACAGACCGATTATTTTGTTCAGGGTTATTTCGTATATGACTCCATGAAAGCCGGTTCCATAACTGTCTCTCATTTGCGTTTCGATAAAAGACCTATTCGTTCACAGTATCAGATTTATCTTGCCAATTTCATTGCCTGTCATCAGTTCAGTTTTCTTCAAAAATTAAACATGCTGCAGTTTGCTGAGGATGAGGCGACATTTCTTCTTAACTGTCCATACACACCAGATGAAATCTGGGGAAAGCTACCTGTTTCTGTACAGAAGACAATTATCACAAAAAAACTGAAGGTATATACAATAGATGCTGGGATTATTGCATCAAAAATAGGGCTGGGCCGCAGGATTAATACAATCATGCAGACCTGTTTTTTTGCGCTAAGTAAGATTGTACCGGAAGATACTGCAGTAAGTAAAATCAAGCAGTACGTAAAGGACAGTTATGGAAAAAGAGGTGATGCCATTGTTTTCATGAATTTACAGGCGATTGATAGTGCAATCGAAAACCTCCACCGGTTGGAGGTGCCTGCTGAAGCCAGCAGCTCTTTTGATCTGCGCGATGCAGTAAGTTCGGATGCCACTGCTTTTGTGAAAATGAAAACTGAGAGAATAATCAGAGGTTGCGGTGATGAACTTCCGGTGAGTGCTTTTGATCCTGATGGTACATTTCCAAGTGCCACAAGCAGATATTTGAAACGGGGAATTTCACGTGAAATCCCGGTATGGGAACCAGATCTGTGCATACAGTGCGGGAGGTGTTCATTTTTATGTCCTCATGCAGTTGTCAGGGCAAAAGTATATGAAAAAGAGGATTTGGCAGGTGCTCCGGAATCATTTCAGTCGGTTCCAGCCCGTCATCCTTCACTGAAGGGGCAATACTATACAGTTGCAGTTTCGCCGCAGGATTGCACCGGATGCCGGGTTTGTGTAGAGGTTTGTCCTGGAAAGGATCGTAAAGAACCGAAGAAAAAAGCGTTGAACATGCAACCTAAAGGGCCAGTACTCGAAAGCAGTGAGCGAAACTGGGAATTTTTCAGGGATCTTCCTCAGTACGATAAGTCTGCATTAACAGTAAGGGAAATGCAATTTGTGACTCCGTTATTTGAATTTTCCGGTGCATGTGCCGGATGTGGTGAAACACCTTATTTAAGTTTACTTAGCAGACTTTATGGAGACCGTGCTCTGATTGCCAACGCAACCGGTTGTTCTTCAATTTACGGGGGCAATGAACCTGTAACTCCATGGGCTGTGGATAAAGAGGGGAGGGGGCCTGCCTGGTCCAATTCCTTATTTGAAGACAACGCCGAATTCGGGTTAGGTTTCAGAATAGCGATTGATAAACAGATTGAGCAGTGTAAAGAACTTCTATACAATCTTGAACCTGAAATAGGAACAGAAATAATTGAGGCGCTATTAAGATCAGAACAGAAAACCAGTGATGATATTCAGGAACAGCGTAACCGGGTTACTGCTTTACGGGAACGGCTCAGACAGATAAACAAAAATGATGCACTGGATCTGCTTGCTCTTAGCGATTCATTGATTGCAAAGAGTATTTGGCTGGTGGGTGGTGATGGTTGGGCTTATGATATTGGCTTTGGTGGATTGGATCATGTGCTTTCATTGGGACGCAAGGTGAATATTCTGGTCATGGATACTGAAATGTATTCAAATACTGGTGGGCAGATGTCTAAAGCAACACCTGTGGGTGCGGTTGCCAAGTTTGCTTCTGGTGGCAAGGAAAATGGCAGAAAGGATCTTGTCATGATGGCCATGAGTTATGGCACGGTTTATGTGGCCAGAGTGGCAATGGGGGCCGATCAAGCGCAGGCGATAAAAGCATTCATTGAAGCAGATCAGTATGAGGGTACTTCTATAATTGTGGCATACGCTCAATGTATCGGTCAGGGTTTTGAGCTGGTTCATGGTACCAGTCAACAGCAGCTGGCAGTGAAGAGTGGCTACTGGCCTTTACTAAGATATAATCCGGGACTTCTCAAGGAAGGGAAAAACCCTCTTCAGCTTGACAGCTCGGCACCATCGGTACCATTGGAAGATTATATCTATAACGAAACCCGTTACTCGCTACTTCTTCGCAGCGACCCTGATCGGGCAGCACGACTGTTAAAAAAAGCCAAAGAGGAGCTTGTTCAGAGGTGGAACTGGTATCAGTACTGGGCTGGTATGCCAGTAGTTCAGGAGAGGTGAAATGGTTGATCTTTCAATGAGTTATCTTGGTTTAAAACTGAAAAGTCCAATTATCGCATCATCATCTCCATTATGTGCAAATATTCAGAATGTAATCAGAATGGAGGATGCTGGAGCCGGAGCTGTTGTACTTCAGTCGCTTTTTGAAGAACAGATTCAAAAAGAGCAGCTGATGCTTGATAGGGGATTGATTCAGGGAACAGAGCATTTTGCAGAGGCACTGAGCTATCTTCCCGATGTTGGGGTGTACCGGTTTGAATCTTCTGATTATATGGATCAGATAGTTAAAACCAAAGAAACGGTCAGTATTCCGGTTATCGGAAGTCTGAATGGAAAAAGTGCCGGGGGTTGGATCAAGTATGCCCGTGAAATACAAAAAGCTGGAGCCGATGCTCTTGAGCTTAACATTTATAACCTTCCCACCAATCCTTTGATTTCATCTCCGCAAGTTGAAGAGGGATATCTGGCTTTGGTAAAGGAGGTGGTGAATAGTGTGTCAATCCCGGTGGCGATCAAGATAGGTCCGTTTTTCAGTTCAATTCCCAATATAATAAAAAAATTTGCCCAGGCTGGTGCTGCAGGTGTGGTTATTTTCAACCGGTTTTATCAGCCGGATATCGATCTGCAGAAGCTGGAGGTTAGGCCTGTTCTGCATCTGAGTACTTCAGAGGAACTTTTGCTGAGAATTCGCTGGGCTGCCATTCTTTCTGGTAAGGTCAAAATCGATTTTGCCATTACAGGAGGTGTGCATACAGTGCAGGATGTATTGAAATGTGTTGCGGCCGGAGCCAGTGTTTCGATGATAACTTCGGCATTATTGCAAAAAGGGATAAAACATATTTCAGCTTTACTGGTGGGGATCAGTGAGTGGTTGGAGGCAAATCAATACGAATCGATGGCTGCACTTTGTGGGGCGATGGGACATACTTCTGTGGAAAATCCGGAAGCATTCGAAAGGGCTAATTACATGAAAGTGTTAGGTTCTTATCAGTCGGATTCGATTCTGCCTTGAATTGTTATTATGGCAATTAAATATTGCCCATGTTTTTCAACTAGAATCGAATAATTAGTGTTAAGTTACGCTCAAAAGTTCACTCATGCTTGGCCAACCATTACAGGTGGGGGATATTTATGGCCTATACAGATGATGAAATGAAAAGAATTATTATCGACCAGCTCTCATGGGATTACCGGATCGGGATGTCTGCCATAGAAGTGAATGTTCATAATGGGGAGGTAACTCTGGAAGGTACAGTACCATCGTATGCTGCTCGTCAAGCTGCAGAAGCGGATGTGTTGCAAGTTCCGGGAGTGACCGGGGTAAAGGATAAGATGGCTTTGAAGTTTCCCTCTAATCTTACTATTCCCTCGGATAGTGAAATTCAGATTCGTTTGTTGAATCGATTTCTTTGGAATCCCAATATTGAGGCTTCCAGCGTTGATGTAACTGTGGATAAGGGAACTGTTATATTGAGGGGGACAACCGATGCATACTGGAAGAAGATGCGGGCAGAGGAGATCGCATATGATATTCAGGGAGTGGTGCATGTGAGTAATGAGCTGGTGGTAGTCCCAACGCATGCTTACCAGGACAAAGCTATTGCTGAGGATATTATTGCGGCATTACAGAGAAATTTTGATTTAGATCATCAGAGAATCGAAATTGATATTGATAACGGACTGGTTACTCTGAGTGGTACGGTACATGATATGAGAGAATTGTACAATGCATATCGGATTGCCCGTTTTACCAGAGGGGTGAGGGATGTGGTGAATTTGTTAAAGGTTCAGCAGAAAGCTGCATAAGTGTGATGGAATGGCGCATAAGGGTGGAGACCTACAGCAGTTATAAAGCTGATGAGTATCCTGTGCGATTCTGGATTGGGGAGAAAAGGCTGGAAGTTCTGGAAATTGAGGACAGGTGGTACAGCCCGGGATTTTCCTACTATAAAGTATTTACAGATAATGCAGCACATTATTTACTGAAAAGATCAATGACTACAGATATCTGGAGTGTTAAGGAATTGGAGTGAGGCTAATCTGTTTTCTGTGCTTTTGGGGTTAGTACAAATATGCAAGTCGGAAACTGACATTAATAATTACCATCTGGCTTTCAAGATTATCATAATTCGTAAAATGTGATTACAAAAACCTTACAGGGTGGGAGAACACCGGTGTCTTGTACATAAATGCAGGGTAGGAAACCCTGTGTTATAGGAAGTAAGCCTTTCTGGCTAAAGAATAGGGTGGGGCATTCTTTCAATAATAATGTGTTACATAGCTATTTTTTTAAATAACTTTTTTAAAACCCTATTTGATGGTAGTGATTAAAAAAAGCTTTGAAGTGTTAAAGTTCACAATTATATATCTGACTACCCGTATATCTTCTTCTATCTTTCTGTGGAAAATATTAATTTAGGCTACTTATACTCACTCGATTATTGAATTATAAAATAGTTCAGTCCTTTTCTTAATTACCTTGTTTTCAGAAAAAAAATCAACATAAAAACAGCAGGGATCATCGATGGCAGAAAAATTTGTTTATTACATGAATCGCATGACAAAGGTATATCCTCCTAAGAAGGAAGTACTTAAGGATATTTCACTGTCTTTTTACTACGGGGCAAAGATCGGAATCATCGGTGTTAATGGTTCGGGTAAGAGTACTTTGCTTAAAATCATGGCTGGAATAGATACTGAGTTTCAGGGTGAGGCATGGATCGAATCCGGTCGTACTGTGGGTTATCTTTCTCAGGAACCTGCGCTGGATGAAACTCTGGATGTTAAAGGAAATGTAGAGCTGGCGGTAAAAGAGACCCGTCGGTTGCTTGAGGAGTTTGAGGAGGTTTCCAACAAGTTTGCCGAAGAGCTTACAGATGATGAAATGGACAAGTTACTGGATCGTCAATCCAAACTTCAGGATAAAATCGATGCGGTAAACGCCTGGGAACTGGATCGTCAACTGGAGATTGCCATGGATGCACTGAGGCTCCCACCAGGTGATGCAGATGTAAGTAAACTTTCCGGTGGTGAACGCAGACGCGTTGCTCTTTGTAAACTACTGCTGCAGAAACCGGATCTTCTACTTTTGGATGAGCCCACTAACCATCTTGATGCGGAATCAGTGGCATGGCTGGAAAGACATCTCAGGGATTACCATGGCTCTGTTATTCTGGTAACCCATGACCGGTATTTTCTGGATAATGTAGTTGGATGGATTCTGGAAATAGATCGTGGCAGAGGAATACCATGGAAAGGTAATTACAGTTCGTGGTTGGACCAGAAATCTTCCCGTATGGCTCAGGAAGAGAAAGAGGAGAGTGATCGTCAGAGGCGGCTTAAAACAGAACTTGAGTGGGTGCGCATGTCTCAGAAGGCAAGACAGGCAAAGGGACGTGCCCGTCTTAATGCATACGAAGAACTTCTGAATCAGAAGACAAATGAAAAAATTACCCGTGCTCAGATTATTATTCCGCACGGGCCCCGTTTGGGTAATGTGGTGATTTCTGCTGAAAAGCTCACTAAAGCTTATGGCGAGAAGCTTCTTTTTGAGAATCTTGATTTTGTTCTTCCCAGGGCGGGTATTGTGGGAATAATCGGTGCGAATGGTACTGGTAAAACCACATTATTACGTATGATAACTTCACAGGAAAAACCGGATAGTGGCAAGCTGACCATCGGAGAAACTGTACAGCTCAGCTATGTCAATCAAAGCCGTGATGCACTGGATGGAGAGAAGACTGTTTTTGAAGAGATTACCGGTGGACAGGATACCCTGTTACTTGGCAAAACAGAAATTAACTCAAGAGCTTATGTAGGGAAATTCAATTTTAGCGGATCTGATCAGCAGAAACTGGTCAAGGAACTTTCCGGAGGTGAGCGCAACCGTGTTCATCTTGCAAAACTCTTGCAGAGTGGTGGAAATGTGCTTTTATTGGACGAGCCTACAAATGATCTGGATGTAGAAACATTGCAGGCTTTAGAGCAGGCGGTTTCAGATTTTGAGGGTTGTGCGGTGGTAGTCAGCCATGATCGCTGGTTTCTTGACAGGATTGCCACTCATATTCTGGCTTTTGAGGGTGAAAGCACAGTAGTATGGCATGAGGGTAATTATGCTTCTTACGAAGAGGCCAGAAGGGAAAGGTTGGGGATTGATGCTGAACAGCCGACCAGAGTTAAATACAAACCTTTACAAAGAAAATAGGTATAAAAGGGGGCTGCATATGCGTGCAGTTCTCATGGTAAGTATTAGTGTCAAGTTGAACAGTAATAAGTAGATTACCACCGCTCATTCAGAGTAGACCAGAGTCCTCGATGGTCGTATCGAAGGAGAGCGGATCAATACTTTGGAATATTTAATGTCCGGAATAATAGATTGGAAAATACTTGGTTAAATGCTATATTGTCTAAAATCGGTAAATAGTTAAATTCCCGGAGGAGAGGTTCTGTATGCATAATGTTGATTACATGGCAGTTGCAGACAAGGCCATGGCACAGATTCGTAAAGGTGCATTTTTGACGGTTCAGTCTGGTGATGCTCTCAATGTTATGACTATCGGCTGGGCATCGATTGGGTTTTTATGGGGAAGGCCCATGTTTACAATTATGGTGCGCAATTCCCGTTATACCTATAGAATAATCGAAAAGTCATCTGAATTTACAGTGAGTATTCCTATGACCGATATGGCAAAACAGCTGGAATACTGCGGTATAAATTCAGGAAAATCACAAGATAAATTTAAAGAGTGCGCACTCGAGATTTTTCCCGGCCAAAAGGTCCGTACACCGGTACTGAGTATTCCAGGTATTCATTTTGAATGCAAAATAATTTACAAATCTGCAATAAATTCTGATGATCTGATTGACTCATACAAGAACCTTTACCCTAAAAGAGATTATCATACCATCTATTATGGGGAAATTGCTTACTGCTATTCGACAGTCGATGAAAAAGGGTAAACAACAAATTAGGACATAATCAGAGTATTTCACCAGAAATACTGTTTAATGGGAATACATCGTGAGTTATTTCTATATCAACCAGAGGGGAATCCCCCTTCTGGTTCTTAATCCGGAGCCAGGAATGGCGAATCCGGTTATTTCTTTTCTTTAGTCAAAACTTCTAATTTGTTACCAACCACTTCAATTACCTGATTATTACTAATGGGAAGTAAATTTACCTTTTCACCAAATTCAGACACTATTCTTTCACCGATCTTCTTGAATGGAAAATTATTATAATGAGGTAAAACATATGAATCTATCATGTTTAATCCGTTATAGCTTTTTAATTTATTACCTTGTTTGGGGTCATCCATTAATTTAATAAATTCTATATCGGGTGACATAATTACTGATCCTGCTGATGTAGAAATATAAGGTTTCCCATTTTCAATCAGCTTTTTTAAAGAAGTGTCTATTTCTTTTTGCATAATTTCCTGAAGAAGGAAAAAGGTATTTCCGCCACAAATGAATATAAAGTCGTTTTTCTCTAATTTCCTCCTACAGTCTTTAATTGTTGCTTTTTCAATATCCAGTTCATCTATTTGTAAACCTAATTTTATTAAAGCCTTTTTATCAGATTCTACAAAGAATTTGATTTTTTCATAATTACTAGCTGTCGGTATAAAAGTAACAGTTTTACCATTGATGTCCTGATCTAGAAAATCAGGCAGTATCGAGGCAACTTGTTTAAAATATGATGCAATAAACATTTTCTTCATAAAATCTCCTTATCTTTAATCTATCGCGTTATCTGGTTTTCTGGAGATGATTTTACGTTATTATAAATCCAGTACAGTCGTGCATTGTTTTTGTCAAAGGGCTTGTTGTAAAGTTCATATAAACACATATCTGCATATGCTTTTTCAGCCATATCATATATATTTTTAATTAATTTTTGTCTATTCATATCCATTTAGTCGTCTCTTTTTCACATGCCATGGTAGCGTAAAAACCGGCGGTTACCCGCCAGTCCGCCATAGATCCCGTAGAAGCTACTTGGGTGGTTGGGCGTAAAATCACTCTCATATTTCTGCATTATTGTTCTGGTAAACCATTAACTATTCTTTCTTCTTTAAAGACCTTCAATTTTAAATGAACTTAAGACTTCTTCAATCTTTATATCAAACGAATGATCTGGTTTAGAAATAGTCATAATCTGATATAGCCTTTTCCCAACCAAATAAATCCTGGACTTCATGATAATTTTCTGTGGTCCTTCAATTCTTAATTCACGTCCAGGGTGTCCATTCATATCAATGATTGTTTCACTGAGGAGTGTTCCCTGAATATTATTAACCGCACCATCTCTTGATCCATCAAGCAACACATTAGGATCTCTTGCGGTAATAAATGAATCTGGATAATCCGAATATGCAATCGTGAACTCTTGATGTTTAGCCTTTGCATAGTAGGATACGAGTTCTATCGGTCCTAATTGAGTATTGATTGATTTCTTTTCTTCTTTAACATCTTTTGGCAACATCACAATGAATGAGTTATCTGGTGATTTGAATTCTTTCAATCCGGTAAAGTCTTTTTGCATGAATCCTGTTGTTAATTGCCCGACAAAAGCTGCAATGATAGCTGTGGTAATTGCACCTATTGTCGTTGCTGTTTTTTTTGTATTTGTTTGCTTCTTTTCTACCTTGGACTCACTTGGAAAAGCTTCTTCCTTATGTTTACATACAGTACTTCCAAATGAATGCCTGCAGAGGTTACTGCAAAAAGCTTTTCCATCATCTTCCAGAACGGTATTAGCAGATAATTCTTTTCCGCAATAATCGCATTTTGCCATTTCTTCCTCCCGTGTTTAGAGCCTTTATATTATATATCGTTTTTCTAAATTCTCCATCTAGCACGCTTAAGAATGGGGGGCGACTGGTTATTGCATACACTTTTATCCAAGCTGCATAGTAGCTTGGAAAGCGTTTATCCTTCAAGTCGCCCCAAAGAGCGGCTTAGAGGCATTTGTTTGTTTTCAATTTATTATCAAAAAAACACACACAGAATATCAAAATAATTAACCTTACATTCTATTAATATTTTTTTTTGATAAAACGATGTTCTTGAAGGTGATTCATTCGGTCCTTTTTTATATAACCTTTCTAATGCATACAACTCTTCGATCAATGTCTATATTTTCAATAGTCGGCTTAGCTTTGCGAAAGCATCTATGAAAAACTGGAGAAGATACTGGTATTTACGTAATTGGCAGAGGTTCTAAAAAGATTTTCAATGTACCACAAAGTAAAATTAAGAGCGTTTGGTTTGACACTCGGCGTATCATCATCAGTGAGAAAAAGGAAAGAAACAGTCGAGCAGATTTGAAGCAGTGACTATTTTTTTTTTCATAAATTCACAAAGTATGGCGTTATCGGGCTGAACATGACAGTGGCCAATAATGCTTATTCACTTTGGGTATAGGACTCGGTAATCTACCCCAGAGATAACTTTGTGACAGGTAAAGAAATCACCTCTGGGGCACAAACCGGAGAAGTCCGGCTGTGAAGAATCAGACAACAGATAACTTTTTCGAATCGGACAGAAGAAAAATATCATGGTTCATTAAGGGTAAAGTGATGAGAAAATAGATTTGCTGGTTTATGATAAATAAAAGCTGGTAACGGAAATTATGTGTGCTTCGGAAGAAAACATGATTACAGAAATTAATGATAAAAAGAATAAAGTAATGTCCAGACTGAGTATGGGAGAGCTGCGAGAGTGTGGCTGCAATTTTCCCCAGAGATGAAAAATGATAAAATGATATAGTCATATCTGGGGCTATCGAGCTAATCCAATCCGAAATGCTTGTAGAAGATAGGGTGAATTAGGTACTATCAAAAAAAAGATTTAAATATTGGTTTAAAATGCCCCAGAGTAAATTTTTGAATTTTTAAATTTTTGGCTCTGGGATAAACCGTTTGGTCCAACAGCTATTATACAGGAGAAAAAGACAAAAATGAGAAGATGCGTATAATATGGGTTTGGACAAATGTTCAAATAGCAGAAAAAATTGATAACCACTTTTGCGGCTTGTTAAATTTGTTAAAAGGCTATAATATTAGATGCCTATTTTTTCAAGCAGATAAAATAAGGCTTTTTTAAGCATATAAAGACAGATTTTTCAGGTGATTTCTTCTATCACTCTTTCAATTAGATAATTTTTGTTCTCAACATCTCTGAATCTGGTTATCATCCTGGAAACCGCTGCATCTGTAACCCTTAAATATCTGGCTGTATCGGCACCGCTAAATTCGTACTTACTTTTGCAGATGGATACAAAAAAGTTCACGCGCAGTAGATCTGACATTAAACTGTCCTGCCCGGTAAAGATCACTGTTTTCCAGAATCAGTAATCTGGCTACTTCATCATGAATCTTTTCGATATTAACATTCTCGCTGATATGTCTGGCAATATGCAGCCTTCTGCACTTGTCTAAATCCATCACATGTTTCACAAACTCCGCTTTTCCTATTATCCATAATTGAGGTTTGTGAAATCCCTGCTTTCCGCAATTGATATCTTTCATTTCAGAAGCAAAATCTCCATCGCTATCTGTATCTTCCATATATTTAAGATAATCCTCTTTAGAACTCATTCCCATTTGTTTGAGGATTGCAGATTTGTCAATTATTTCGGAAGGGCAATTACCCAATAAAACCGAATGACTGCAGAATTTATAGTATGCCAGATCATCCAGGCTGAATTCACCTAAAGCTACCCCTTCCAGATGAACATTACGGATTAAATCTTTAAAACGATCTTTTTCTACAATTACCGATTTGAAGCGGGTAGAGAAGACCGTTCCTTCACGCTTTAAGACTTTATTAATTTTTTTTGCAATAATGGAATTAAAATGCTGCATGGTATCGGAGATAGACTCCTGATCGGACTCCAGAACCATATGATACTGGTTTATGGAAATGGAAAATGCATGACAGGAGAAAGAGTATTTTTTGAGAGTTCTGGCTAATTGTTCAAGAAAGATGGTTTTTATTTCATCTTTTCTGAACATATCGAGATTAGCTACTCCTTTAGAGGAGACCTGGTAGATGACCCCAGGAGCGACGATTCTGGGTTTAGTGCTCATGAGTGTTTCCTTTGTGGAGGGTGTTGGAGTA
>DATAMG010000039.1:0-11500 GCA_036260705.1 Chitinispirillaceae bacterium
AGGGATAGAAAAACATCGATTCAAAAGATTGAATCGGTGAGTTCTAAAGAGAAATTTTATAATAGAATCTCGTTTTTTTCCAGAGCATTTTTTATCGGACACAAATGAATGTAAATATAAAATTATCAGGAAATTAAGATAAAAATATGTGCGGAAATTATCTTAGTGAAATGTATGATTGATTATATCTATAATACTGAAATACGCAGTTGAATTCAGCGCATACCGCTATGCGATGCAAGATCGGGATTGAGCGCTACATTCAACAGCGGAATTCAGGATAATTGGTTGGATTGCAATAAGTAAGAAACAGGAGGTAAATATGAGAAAACTTCATACATTGGTAGCGGTTATGCTTTGTGGTTCTTTGATCGCAGGATGCGGTTGGAATCATATGGCAAGGGGTGGGACTATTGGTGCTGGAATTGGAGCGGTTGTTGGTGGTTTGGTGGGTTATAAAGCTGGAAATACAGCAGTAGGGGCTATTGTCGGGGCTGCAGTGGGTGGAACGGCTGGTGCGGCCATTGGAAGGTATATGGATAAGCAGGCCGCAGAAATACGTCGCGATTTAAATAATGCAAAGGTTGAGCGGGTAGGCGAAGGGATAAAGATTACATTCAATTCGGGAATTCTATTCGATGTTAATTCACATGTACTTCGTAATGAAGCGCGTCAGAATGTAAACGAACTGGCTAGAATTCTTAATAAATATAAAGATACTGAAATTCTGGTGGAGGGGCATACCGATTCAACTGGTTCAGATAGATACAATACCAGCTTATCGGAAAACAGAGCATCATCTGTTTCTTATCAGTTAAAATCACAAGGTGTCAGCTCTGCACGGATAAGTATAAACGGATATGGGGAGAGTCAACCTGTTGCAGATAACAGTACTGTTTCCGGGCGTCAGCAGAACAGACGTGTTGAAATTGCGATATTCGCAAATGATAAGCTCAAACGTGCCGCACGCAATGGAACTATTTAGTATCTGTTTATAATGTCTATTTACATTGCATTACTTGTTGAAGTATGACATATTAACGCTCATACTGGGCCTGTCCTGAGCTTGTCGAAGGGCTCCTTGTCGAAGTATGAGCTGCAGATTTTCAAATTTTATTTCTTAACAAATTGAAAATGCTCAATTTGAACTAAACTTAGGATATATGAAGAATGGCCTGCCATCCATAGTTCCTGCAAAGGATGGCACGGTTTTTGAAGCCATCTTTACTTTATGTTAAAGAGGTGGCATAAATTACACCGTAAGGTTAGTTCAGTTTTTAAAAACAGGGCAAATCCCTCCGGTCTGATAATGATTCAGATTGACGGACTTTCAATGGAGCAGTTCGAATCCGCACTAAATTCAGGGAAACTGCCCTTTATTAAACAGTTGCTCAATCACTCCAATTACCTTCTTCACTCTTTTTATTCCGGTCTTCCATCAAGTACTCCGGCAGTTCAGGCGGAGCTTTTTTATGGAGTAAAAGGTGCAGTTCCGGCATTTGGCTTTTTCTGCAGGTCCTCAGGGATAATAGGCAATATGCTTTCATCTCAGTTTGCCAGGACTGTGCAATCCAGAATTGAAAAAAGAGGGTATAATCTTTTAAAAGGAGGAAGTGCGTATTCTGATATTCTAACCGGTGGTGCCAGAAAAGCTCTCTTTTGTGCTACCAGTTTAGGATTTGAAGTTATCTGTGGCAAAAGGAGAATAGTTGGATTATTAAAAATCGTGCTCAGACCATTTTTACTTTTAAGAGTTTTATCTCTCCTGTTACTGGAGTTTTTTTTAGCAGTAATGGATTTTTTCAGAGGGTTGCTTCAGCATCAGCGTTTTATTAACGAGATTATTTTTATTCCCTCCAGGGTAGCAATATGCATTCTTCTTCGGGAACTTATCGTGTTAGGGGTTTGCCATGATATTGTTGAAGGTTACCCAATAATACATTGCAATTTTTTAGGGTATGATGAACAGTCTCATAGACGTGGGCCTAAAAGCGTATTCGCTCACTGGACTCTCAAAGGAATAGATGGTGCGATCAGAAGGATAATCTGCTCAAGCAGGAGAGGTAATTGCAGACATTATAAATTTCTTATTTATTCAGATCATGGTCAGGAGGAGGTAAAATCTTATGCCGATGAATTTGGAGTATCTTTAAAAGAAGCCTTGACTAATGTTTTAGATAAAAAAATCAGTGTAGACCAGAAAGATTCTGATATTGGGATCCAGAAAAGACGTGCACTTCTTTTAGGAGTCAGGCAGTTCAGAAATTTTGATGTTGTCGAACCACAAAGAAGGAAAGGTCATATTATAATCAGCAGTGTAGGACCACTGGCTCATCTTTATTTTGAAGGACCCTTGAATGAAAAATGCAAAAGGAATATAGCGGAAACGCTGGTGAATAGGGCCCATATACCTTCGGTTTTATTTTCAGATCACAACAGTGATGTATATGTGATGACAAAAGAAAATTGTTGGCGACTTAAGGAGAATGCATCTGAATTTCTGGGCCGTGATCATCCTTTTAGCTGTGAAATAACACAGGATTTAATAGATCTGGTGCATCATCCGGATGCCGGAGATTTGATATGTTGCGGTTGGAGAAAACTGGCAAAGCCGCTGAGTTTTCCTCAGGAAAATGGCGCACATGCCGGGCCGGGGCCTCAGGAAACCCATGGGTTTGTTATAATCCCTGCTGATTTTTTAGGGAAGGATTCAAAAGAAATCTACTATGTTCGACCTCTCTGGTTACGCAAAGCTGTAATGAAATTTTTAAACGGTTGATGTTTTCATAATTCCTGTAGATGGTTTACAGGCTATAGGTTTAATGGTTTTTCCAGATTATATTTTCGCCAGTACTGGCAGATATGGTCGATATATTTTCACCTCGCAGAGTGGCCTGGAGTGCCTGGCGCAGATATTTTCCAGTTACCGGCATCCCATTTTCTGGTCTGCTATCATCCATTTGTCCATGATAAGTGAGTTTACCGTCTTTTGAGTATACAAAAAAGTCCGGAGTACAGATTACTTTAAATTTTTGAGCCACCAGTTTTGTTGCATCAAAAAGATAGGGAAAGGTGTATCCATAGTTCAAAGCATCTTCTTTCATCAGTTCCGGTCTGTCTTCAGGAGAAGTTTTTATATCAGTTGAATTGATTCCAACCGCTTTTATTCCGTAATGTTGATATTCTGAAATAAGTTTGACCAGTACTTCACGGATGTGTTTAACATAACAACAATTGTTTCTGATAAAGGCCACCAGGATTGCAGATGCCCCCAGAAGATGATCTGTCAGTACCAGATTGCCATCAATATCAGGAAGGCTGAAGTCTGGAATTTTACTGCCTAATACAATGCTTTTACCGTTATCCATTATGGTTTCCTCTTCAGTGGCTGTAATACATTTCAAGTCACTATTAATAAAGCAGTTGCAAGGAGTATGCCCTTTGGCAGAGATTGTGGATTGTTTAAGGCAGTTCAGTTTATTTAAAGACTAAACGTTTCCAGATATAGTATATTTTGCTTATCAGGCATGTTGTTTGCATTTATCATTTAAGGGAAAAAACATCTCAATATCTAAAAGGTTGGGCTATAATAAGTAAATAGCTGCATACTGGAATAGAAAGGGTATCTTTTATGGGGAAGACAATCCCTCAGCAAAGCTATAAAGAGAAATCAAATATTCATGGTTTTATTTTGGAGCGAATTCAGGTCATCAGCGAGTTGCATTCGACAGCCTATATCTTTAAACATCAGAAAACAGCCGCCAGGTTATTGCATCTTTTTAACGATGATCCAAATAACCTCTTTTCCATAGCATTTCGTACCCCTGTCTATAACAGCACTGGTGTTCCTCATATTTTGGAGCATTCGGTTTTATGCGGATCAAAAAAATTTCCTTTAAAAGATCCTTTTCAGGAGTTACTGAAAGGATCTTTACAGACATTTCTGAATGCACTTACTTACCCAGACAAAACAGTATATCCGGTTTCATCACAGGTGGAGAAAGATTATTTCAATCTTGTTGATGTTTATTGTGATGCGGTTTTTAATCCTCTTCTTACAGAAAACACTTTCTATCAGGAGGGGTGGCATTTTGATGTGGAAGAAATTGATGGTCCGGTGGGGATAAAAGGGATTGTATACAATGAAATGAAAGGAGTTTATTCGAATTTCTCAAGTCATGTAGATCGAAAGACTCTTTCATCTCTTTTTCCTGACACGACCTACTTTTTTGAAAGCGGTGGGGAACCGGAGCACATTACAGATCTCAATTATCAGCAATTTCGCGATTTTCATTCATCCTACTATCATCCTGTCAATTCTTTTATTTTTCTTTATGGAAATATCTCTTCAGAAAAGACTCTCAAATTTCTAAACGAAAACTATTTAGCACATTTTTCTGAAATTCCCATAGATTCTTCGGTTAAGAAGCAGCAGCTTTGGGATGCTTCCAGAGTTTTGACAATTGAGGCACCGGCACCAAAAGAGGATGATGGAACTGCAACTGTTGCTCTGACCTGGATCTTTGGAGATGCCACAGATCCACTGCTTACTTTGGCAGGCAAAATCCTTACCCATTATCTTTTGGGTACAGAGAGTTCGCCTTTGAAACGGGCATTAGTAGATTCCGGTCTGGGGGAGGATCTGGATGATATATCCGGGTTTGATGCAGATCTCATCCAATCAGTTTTTGCCGCAGGATTAAGAAAATGTGATCCTCAGAATGCTTTGCAGGTTGAGAATCTTATTCTTGGCACTTTAAGAGAACAGGTTGAACATGGACTCGACAAGGAACTTCTGGAAGGGGCACTCAGACAAGTGGAGTTTTCTCTTCGTGAGGTTACCGGAGGGCATTTTCCATATAATCTTAGGTTGGCTGAACGGTGTTATCGGTCCTGGATCTATGGAGGCGATCCCTGTGCTCATCTGGCTTTTGAGAAACCATTGTCTTCCATAAAGGAGAAACTGGCTGCAGGTGAGCCATTGTTTTCAGATCTTATCCGTACACGATTGCTAAATAATAGTCATCGGCTGCGATCAACTATTATCGCTTCTTCTGAAATGGGTAAAAAGCTTGAGCAGCAAACTGAAAAACATGCGGCAGAACTGAGTGCTGACTTTACAGACAGTTTGAAAAATAAATATCATTCACTGACTCAGTTATTGCTTCAGCAGCAGAAAACTCCTCCATCAGAACAGGCTCTGGCAACTCTTCCTAAGCTGTTAAAATCGGATTTACCCCGATACGAACGTGAAGTTCCAACAGAGAGAAACTCCATTGGGAATGTGCCGGTGTATAATCATCAATTATTTACATCAGGAATCGTATACCTTGACATTGGGTTTAATTTGCGATCAGTTCCACAGCATCTGCTTCCCTACCTTCCCCTTTACTGTGAATTGATTACCCGTTGCGGAGCGGCTGGGAATTCATATGAGAAAATGGCTGTCAGAACTGCACTGTCCACCGGAGGGATCGATTCATCTATTATCTGTAAAACCCATATTGAACAGAACGATATTTTCTTTCACATGTTTATTCACAGCAAGGCTTTGCAGTCCCGTTTCGGGGAAATGCTTGATATCGTTAAAGATTTGCTCCTGTGCGCCGATCTTAAAAACCGCAAGCAGATTCATGATATTCTTCTTGAGGAAAGGAATGGTTTACATTCATCAATAATCGGCTCTGGTCATCAGTTCGCTATTACTCATGCTGCATCATTTATATCGCCCTCGCGTTTTATCGATGAGCAGTTGGGTGGGATATCTCAGCTAAGGTTTCTGGATAATCTGGTAAAAACCGATTCTATTGATCAGATTATATCGTCAATTTCAGAGCTGCACAAAATCATTATTAACCGAAACGGCTGTGTCCTTTCTATAACATCCGACAATCCTTCCATGGTTGAGGCACAACTGGCTGAGTTGGTGAAGGCAGTTCCAGGGGCAGAGTTAAAACCGGTTATTTATAACACCCAGGTAACCAGACCAGAAAAAATTATGGGAATTGAGATCAGTTCGGCGGTTAATTTTGTGGCGCAGGTTTGGAAAACTCCCAAGATAGAACCTGCCAGTGCAGGCCATATGTTCTTAATGTCCCGTTATCTATCCACCGGTTATCTTTGGGATAAAGTTCGGGTTGAAGGAGGTGCTTATGGAGGTATGGCTGCCATGTCCATTGCAAATTCAATTTTTTCCTGTGCTTCATATAGGGACCCGAATCTAAAGAGCACATTTGACAACTTCCTTGGGGGGCTTAAAGAAATTGCTTCCGGAGTATCATCATCACTGGTTGATCAGAGTGTGATTGGAACTATTGGAAAGATCGATTCGCCAAGAACTCCTCATGCACTGGGTTTTGGAGAGACAATGGATCTACTGGTGGGTAATTCCAAAGAATTTCGTCAGAAGCTTCGAGATGCGGTACTGGATGCAACACCTGAGCATCTTAAAAAATCAGCCGAGAATATTCTGCAATCAACACAATGGGTTCAGACGGTGCTAGGAAGTGAAGCGGCTTTTGATGCTGCAGAATCGCAAGGGCTCTCCATAAATAGAGAACAGCTCATTTTTTGATCCGGGATGGGGTAATTTCTTGCAAAAAGAGCAAATAGAGATTTTTAGCAGATTCAGATAAAATAAAAAAACGGAATGTGTCACCACGCCCATTCCGTTTTTTTATGCTTAATTAGCTAGAGACTTCAGCCGGTAACATCCATATTTTCACCTCTGCCTGGTTCAGAAGTTCGCCTCTCTTCCTGAGAATTGGAATTTTCCCGAACCCGATCATCCTGTTTTTCAGAAGAGGATGTTTTTTCTGCAGGTTGTTTATTACCAACCTGTCCGGCATACGTTCTACCTGAACTTTCAACACCGTTTAAAGACATCTGGCACCTCCCTATAGCAAGTCCTGTTATATATATCGGCAGACATCGAGAAAACTTTAGTTTTTTGTAGCTTGTCAGATAGAAGTTTTATGCAAAACTGAAAGGAAAACTGCGAATTGCAAAAAGATTATAAAGCTGAGAATAATCATACATTATTTGTGAATACAAAAAAACGATACTTGTGCTATAATCGGTTTTTTAACCATTTTACATATTTCATCCAAAATACAGTCTGGGAAATGATCCCGATCTGCCTGTAATTTTAAAACATGTGCTTATTCATAAAAATGGAGGAGAACAACCATGCAAAGGGATTTTCATTTTTATGCAGTCGCTGTTCTGGCAAGAACAGCTGGATTCAGTCCAAAAGATTCGATTACTATAGCCTACAGCTCACAATATGTGGATGATGCAACTGAAAGTAAGCCGATTCAGGTGGGGGATTCATATTTTGATCCGGCCCGAACGGCTCATTTTGGTATTTTCTCCTTTGACTGGAATGTACAAAAGCTCATTTTTATACCCTTTCATTTTCTGCCTGCTAAAAAAGATTTCTTTGAAAAAGGTTGCTTTGTTACAGAAGCTGACTCCGAATTGGCAGAATATGTTCTGCAGCAGGCGATCGCTGATACTTCCGATATTCGTTTACACAGAATTGGAATAGCTCTTCATACTTTTGCAGACACCTGGGCACACCGGGGATTTTCGGGAAGGCACGATTCTGAGAACAATGTCTCGACTATAAAGATCAAAAAGAAAAGTAAATTCAGATGCGAGCTGATAAAAAACATTTATCTGGATTTTCTTCCACAAATTGGGCATTGTGAAGCAGGCTACTGTCCGGATGTTCCATATCTCCATTGGAAATGCAAAATAGACAACAGGCAACATGAATCAAATAATGTGGTTTCGTTCATGGATGCAGCGGAGAAAATTTACCAAAGATTGTCACGAATCAGCAAAAAAACAGCTGTAAAATCGTGGGAAAATCTGGCAATGGATCTTACCACACTATTTTCCTGTGATGAGGAAAACCTGGATAAACGATGTGCAAATTGGCAGAAACGCTTTGGTGCTTTATTTCCTGAAGGATCTTATCAGTATAGCCCGAATTTCTGGCGGAAGAAAGCCTTTGGTGTTACAGATGAAAAAGATGTGGAATGGGACAAATATTCCATGGATAAAATGTCAAAGCTGAGGTATGCCGGATCGCCTTCTTTTGCTGAATCTGACTGGGTTAAATTTCATAAGGCTGCCCGGATGCAGCGTGCTGAGGTTGTTAGCTGATTTGCCAATTTTACTATGTCAAGTGCAACTATCAGGTTTTAACAGCCCATCTTAGTTTTGCACAGCTGGAACGTGGATTATTTCTACGCTCATTGGGGCCGGGACGTAATGGGGTTTTAGCAATATCGCTGAATACAGTATTTCTGAAATTGGCTTGAAAAGACTTTTTTACTCTTCGATCCTCACCTGAGTGGAATGTCAATATTGCCACTTTCCCTCCAGATTTGAGACATCCGGGGAGAAATTTTAGAAACTGTTCCAGAGCTCCGAACTCGTCATTTACAGCAATCCGGAGTGCCTGGAAAATTCTTTGTATAGATTTGGTTATATCTTCAGATGAGATCTTTCTTGAACTCAGAGTTGATTTTATAATATCTGCCAGGTTGCGGCCTGATTTGATTTTTTGCTGCTGGGTAGATATGGCATGGGCTAAAATGTTTGCATATGGTTCGTCAGAATTATTGATAAAAAGTTCGGCAAGTTCATTTTCTGAGCTGTTTTTTATCAGTTCGGTTGCTGTTTGACCATGTTTGGGATTCATGCGTAAATCAAGCGGAACATCCAGCTTGAATGAAAAACCCCGTGAGGGTGTGTCCAGTTGCATGGAGGAAACACCAAGATCGGCCAGCACAAAATCGAACCCGCCGTTGGTATGCGAAAGAAGCTGTATTGAACCGGCAAAGTTCATACGTTTTATTGACAGCATATCATCGGCATACCCGAGCTTACGCAGTCTCATTTCGGTTTGTGGAAGAGTCAGGGGATCGACATCTATACCAAATAGTCTTCCACCAGGGGTTATTTTCTTTAAAAGTTGCTCTGCATGCCCACCATATCCAAGTGTGGCATCAAGACCTGTTTGTCCAGGTTGCGGATTAAGTACCTTTAAAATTTCATCAACGCAAATTGGTATATGCATCCCGGCAGGTGTCTGGCCCCGCTCGAACACCTTTTTGATATCCTGGGCGTATTTTTCCGGATTGAGTTCTTTATATTTTTGCTCGAAAGACCTGGGGTGAGTTCCAGGGTAACGGGGGCGTCTTTTTTTGATGAGAATATTTTGATCCATATGTGTAATTTATAATACGGTTGGGTATGGAAAAAAGAGTGAGAAAAAGAGTTATTGAAACCGATATTTTTTTGATAATTAATTAAAAGCTGGACAATTCTGCTTTCTTTTTATCTTAAGCCCACTGAAAAGTGGCTGACCCCAACTAAACCTAAAAACACTTATTATACTACTCGCTGATGCCA
The DNA here is from genome assembly GCA_036260705.1 of Chitinispirillaceae bacterium. Taxonomy (GTDB): domain Bacteria; phylum Fibrobacterota; class Chitinivibrionia; order Chitinivibrionales; family Chitinispirillaceae; genus JAAYPC01. The sequence goes on from DATAMG010000039.1 coordinate 9,427, forward strand.
TTTTCTCTTATCACTCTGGAATAAAAAATTCCAGAATCTTTTATGATTCTTTGTTGAGTCTTGAAATCCACATAGACAATCCCAAATCTTGATGAATACCCTTCCGCCCATTCGAAATTGTCAAGCAAAGACCAGGCAAAGTATCCCCGTATATCCACTCCCTGGCATATCGCCTGATGCAGTGCATTGAGATATTTATGATAATAATCAACTCGCAAAGAGTCATGTACCATTGAATCTTCTGAAACAGTATCCGGATAGGATGCTCCGTTTTCCATTATGTAAATAGGTATTTTGCCATATTCTTCAGTCACTTTTGTAAGCATATCTTTAAGGCCCTGTGGAAAAACTATCCAGCCTATATCGGTTACAGGTAGATCCTTATCATTTTTTGGCGAATAGTCATTATCATTTGCAGTCAGCCAGTTGCTGAAATAATGATTTATTCCCAGGTAATCCAGTGGTTGGGCGATTCTTTTCAGATCACCTTCCAGAATAACCGGATTGGTATTTGAATTACTCTTATCCTGGTGTAGAGGGTAACTTCCTCTGAAAATAGGATCAAGAGTTGTTCTAGTGCCATGAAGCCAGGCTTTTTCCACTGCTGCATGATCTTCAGGTGTATCAGTTGCCGGATAATCCATTCCAATTGCTATGGTTATGCCAAATTGAGCTTTTGGAAGCAGTGCCCGCCCAGCTATGACAGCATCGCCATGGGCCAGCAGCTGATGGTGAGTGACCTGTTTGCAGGTGGCGAGGTCTTTTACTCCAGGAGCATGCACACCTAAAAGATGTCCGCACATAGCAAATACATTTGGTTCATTAAGGGTGCTCCAAAAGCGGACCCGGTCACCGAGTGCTTTGTACATGACACATGCGTATTCTGTAAACCAGTCTGCTATTCGTCTGTTAAGCCAGCCACCGGCATACTGGAGGGCCATTGGAAGGTCCCAGTGGTAGAGGGTAACGAATGGCTCGATATTATTTTCCAGAAGTTTATCTACAAGTTGTTTATAGAAATCCATACCTTTGGGGTTTATTTTACCTTCACCTTCAGGCAGTACTCTTGACCAGGAGATCGAGAAACGATATGCTTTCAGGCCCAAAGTCTTCATCAGTTGAACATCTTTTTCCCACAGATGATAATGATTGCAGGCGACATCGCCGTTGTCGGCATTACGGATTTTACCCGGTATTTTGGCGAAGTGGTCCCAGATCGATTCGGTTCTGCCATCTTTAGCTGCTGCACCTTCGATCTGGTAGGATGAGGTCGCTGCTCCCCAGATGAAATTTTTTGGGAAGGAGAGGTGATTATTCATGATTAGGCCTATTGGAATGTTATTTTTTAATATGACATTTATGTAATCATTTTATAGAATTTACTGCAAAAGGGCAATATACTAATTAACCTGAGTATTTGAAATGGAATGCGAGTTCGATTATTGATATACAGAATATAATCGATTAACTGAGTTTGGTAAAATCAAAAAGAGAGGGCTGTCTGTTCATAGGGGTATAAAAATTATACCCCTACAAACAGTGTCGGAAACGTTTTACGTTATGCTTGTTCCCTCTGCATAACAGCAAAGTGCATGTTGTTATACCCTGCTTTTGCGCAGATGTTTATCACTTTAAATAGGATGTCGAAATTTACGTTTTTATCGATTTGTACTACGATTTTCCCCTGAACTGAGTTTAGTGCTCCTATTCTGACCATTTCCTGTTCCATAGCCAGGCAGGTCATGAGTTTATCCAGGAGTTTGTTATTTGATGGGTCGGGGTTATCCGATGGAATTCTTGCAATGTCTTCTGTTGGAATAATTGTCTGGTTGTCAACTAGAATCATCTGATGGGTTATTGCTAGCTGTAAATTAACTTCCTGTGGTTTTTTCTGGGATACTGAGTTCGGGAGAACAAGATTGTCTGCATTAGTCAAAATGCTTCCGTCTGCTGAGAAGTTTTTCAGAAGGAATACCAGGATAATAGTGAACATATCCATCATGGAAGTGATGTTCAATTCTGCACTTCTGGGTACTTTAATCCCTTTTGCTTTACTCATAAATCCTCCCTTGTG
>DATAMG010000041.1:0-11397 GCA_036260705.1 Chitinispirillaceae bacterium
GCCGCAATGTAAATCAATAAACCATACAGAATCTTCTTGATGCCAGAAAAACCACTGGCGTCGATACGGTGGCAATCAGAGAAAAAATTCCGCTGAATATTCTTCAGATGTTCAATCAATTCAGTCAAAGAATAATTCAACGGACAATCCATTTTAAAAATGAACTGATTTCAACACCGGAAAAGTTAAAAGATTTAAAAATCCGATATCTGGGAGCTAAAAATCTTGATAAATTGTACTCATTTTTAATCGTGTTTTTAATGGCATTGATTTCAGGTTTGGTTATCGGGATAATTTTTCATAGGACCGGAACTTATCTTCAAAAATCGGCAGATAAAAACAGTGTCGCTTTCCGAAAAATAGCAGATATAATCGCATATTTTCTTAAAAAAAGTTCTTTTGCATTTGGATTGGCCTCTATGGGGCTGATTATAATGGCTATTCCAACCGGTTATGCAATTAGTGCAGCAGTCAAGCAGATTCTGTATGGTTTATTGATTTACATTGCGGCTTCCGGTCTTGTTCAAATTATCTGGAACCAGAAATTTCAATTGAAGCTGTTCAGTAATCAGGCAATTTCAGCTGTAACCAGGAATTCGGTTATTTTTCTGCGATTCTCATTGCTTGTTTACATTTTGTTTTGTATCTCGAACAAGCTGTGGCCTGGTATTGCTGTTTTGTTGTCTTTTTTCTATAAGGCGGTCCTGATTTTTTGGATCCCTTCAGTGTTTGGCAGGTATCGTCACTCGATCTCCCAATGGTTTGAAAATACTGCCAGTGATTGGAGCTTACTTCCAGAACTGGTAATTTCTGCAGTTAAGAACATACTTTTACGAATCAACTATATCGCTTTCATATTTCTATCTGCGATTACTCTTATCTGGATGTCAGGGTATAGAACAACATACATTTACATTCTGGGAGGTTGTTTACAAACAATTGGAATCGCTTTCGGTACAATGCTGCTTATGGCTTTGTGGATTTCATTTCTATCCGGGTTTAGCAAATCACTTCTGAAGATCTCAGAGAAATATTCCGGAATTTCTGCATTCTGGATAAAGAATATAGTTCTGATAAAAAGAACAGGGCTGATTATTATTGCTGCTATATCTATTATTATGCTGCTTCAGGTATGGGGGATAAGTATAAGCGGAATTTTTAATTCTGAAAATAAATATTTGAGAATTGTATTCCGTGTTATCTCAATTTTACTTGGCGCCTTCATAATCATTCAATTATTAAGAATAATCGTGGAACGATTTAAAAATGAAGCTACTTTGCGTATGAAAGACTCCAATACAAACAGTTCAATAGAAGTTGAGAAGCGTGTTGCCACGTTGAGTAACATAGTTCAGAAAATGGCTGTTGGAGGTGTTCTGTTATTTACACTGATTATGGTAATGGATGAGTTGGGATTCGATATAAAAGCAATGCTGGCCGGTGTTGGAATCGTTGGTCTTGCAGTTGGCTTTGGTGCACAGAATTTGGTCAGAGATATAATCAGCGGTTTATTTTTGATTTTTGAAAACCGGATTAGGGTGGGGGATGTGGCGATAATCAATGGAACTGGTGGTTTAGTGGAAAAGGTAAACCTCAGAACAACAATTCTAAGGAGTGCTGATGGTGTTGTGCATGTTTTTCCCAATGGTTCGATAAACACTCTTTCCAATATGACACATGAATTTTCATACTATGTATTTGATATTGGAGTGTGCTATAAAGAAAACACTGACAAAGTGGTAAACGCTTTAAAATGGGTGGGAGATGAGATTATTTCTGATCCGAAATTTAAAGCTCTAATACTTGAACCATTGGAAATAATGGGGGTTGATTGTTTTTCTGACTCTTCGGTAGTAATAAAGGCCAGGATTAAAACAATGCCTATAAAACAGTGGGAAGTGGGAAGAGAGATGAATAGAAGAATAAAACTTAAATTTGACAAAGAGGGGATAGAGATGCCATTTCCACATAGAACCGTGTATCTTGGTGACTCTGCAAAACCATTTCCTTTAAAAATAGATGGAACTATGCCAGATCTGAAAACAATAAAAGAAATAGTACGAGAGGTCATTATCGAGGAAAAGCAGAGAGATAAAGATATGATAACTTAAAGACAAAAAAAATTGTTATTGCGATAGTCTGGACAGTAATCATCTAAATTATAACTGATCGGTTGGAAGCTGGAAAATGCTCTTTTTGAATTCCTTCAAAGTTGGCAATACGGCAACTGATATACAGGGAAATGCTGCTTTTATTTCAGAAATCCTCTGGTTAAATTCATCTTCATTACGGGCATGCATCATTGCATATAGATTGTATGGCCAGTCAGGGTAAGTTTTTCTTCGATAACAGTGAGTAACAAAGCTTAATCTGGAAAGTGTTTCACCCGCAGCATCGCATTCGTTATTATCAATCTGGAATGCCACCATAGCGTTGAAATGATAACCTGCCTTTTGGTGCTTAAGTATACCCGCAAAACGCCTTATGATTCCCTGATCAATGTAAGTTTTGATAAGTTCTATGGTTTGTTCTACACTTATGCCAAGTTTGTTTGCAAAATAATGAAATGGTTGTGGTTCCAATCTTAGCGGTTGTCCTAAAACAGAGAGATTTTTTATATCTTTATCGAAATCAGACATCAAGTTTCAGTCCTATCTTATAGGTTTTTTCTGTGGGAAATTCCTTTATATCTATAACGCCCTGTTTATTGAGTAGATGTTCAATCAAAGCATCTTTTTCTTTTGTGCTTTTGTAAATAAGTGTAAACCAGAGATTAAACTGGCCAGCCCGGGAGTAATTATGGGTAATTTCATCAATATGCTGAAGTTCTTCTGCAATTTCTGAAATATGGGTCGGATCCACTTTTATACCGATTAATATTGTAAAATAACCAATTCTGTTCCAGTTGATTACGGCGCGAATTGACCGCAAAACACCGGAATCGGAAAATTTTTTTAGAATATCTATGCAGTGTTCTTCTGAAATTCCAAGTTTCTCAGATATAACCTGGAATGGATGTGTAGATAATGGAAAATCATTCTGTACCATATTCAGAAGATCTTTTTCTAATTTGTCCATTTTACAGGTTGCTTTCCTTTTTGTTCTTTGCAGCATTCAGCACTGCTCTTACTAATGATGGAATTGTAGCATTGCTGGCAATAAATATGTTTCCGTTATGATATTTACGCACTGTTTCTGCAGTGATATCTCCCATACAGCAGGGAATAACCGTTTTTTTTAAACATTGCGGATGATTAAAGAAAAAATCTGCAGTTGATGAACTTGTAAAGAGAACATAATCTCCATCTTTAACCGGACAATCAATATCGTTTCTTTTTAGAGTGTCATATACAGGTAATACTGTTACAGTTGCACCGCGTTGTTTGAGCGTAAGCGGCAGAATCTCACGTGCCTGTGAAGCCCTGGGAATAAGGATATGTTCGCCAATCAAATTTTCCGGCAGAATTCCTAAAATGCCTTCAGCTACAAATTTTGCTGGAACTCCATCGGCAATCAAACCATATCCGGAAAGTGCTTTAGATGTTCCTGAACCAATGGCAAATATTTTTTTACCATGAAAATGCCTCATATCCAGGCCTTGGCTAAGCATGGAATCAAGAAATATCTTTACTCCGTTAGGGCTGGTAAAAATGATCATGGTAAAAGGTTTGAGGTAAGCTGAATCGACCATATCAAGTGATCTGGGCTCAATCTTTAGAACTGGCCATGAAACAACTGTAGCTCCGTTTTCATAGAGTGTTCTCAGAAGTTCATCGGATTGTTCGGGTGTGCGAAGAATGACAACCCTTTTTCCTGCCAGTGATGGTTTTTTAAACCATTTCAGTGTTTTTGCTAATGAAGCAGTTTTTCCTACTACAAATGCAGCTGGTGCGGTAATTTCATATTTTTTCTTTAATGAAGAAATGTTTCCAAGTGTACCGGTTACCACCTGTTGATCAGGAAGTGTTCCATTTCGAATAATAGCGGCCGGAGTATCTTTGGTAAAATTCTCTGTAGAAAGTAGTTTGCTTATAATAGCATCAATATTTTGCATTGCCATCAAAAAAACGATTGTGTCTGCAACGGGTAACTTAAGCTTTTCAACCGGTTGGCCGGCCATCAGATGTCCGGTTACAATGGCAACAGATCTGGAAAGATTACGATGGGTAACAGGGATGCCTGCACAGGCTGGTGCAGCAATCGCAGAAGAGATTCCGGGAATTATCTGATAGGGGATACCCTGTTGCCTGAGATACTCCATCTCTTCGCTTCCTCTGCCCAAAAGAAGAGGATCTCCCCCTTTGAGCCTGACCACAAATTTCCCTTTGAGGGCTTCATTTGCCATCAATTCATTTATTTCTGCCTGCTGAGCCGAAGGTTCGCCACCACGTTTTCCCACATAAATTTTTTTAATATAATCAGGTAGTGTCGCTATAAGTAAATCGTTTACCAGGGCATCATAAATTACCACATCACATTGCTCAAGCGTCTTTTTCCCCTTTACAGAAATCAGATCGGGATCGCCTGGTCCTGCCCCAATAAGAAAAACACATCCGGGAGTTTTATTCATACTTCGCCAGCTTTTGTTTGAATTCGTTTATCAATTGATCGGTTCGATTGCAAAATTCCGTCCATCCGTGCCGATGAATAAATTCCATAGGATTGATTTCAAAAAGTTTCTTCCAGAATGTATATCGATACTGCGGACTGGAAAGCACAGAACGCACTGTGATGCGTATTGCAGCCAAATATGATGCAAGTTGTGCATATTCAGGGTCTATTATTCTGGCCACCTCATTTTTAATGAAGCGGGAAAGACGAGGACTTTTTGCATTTGTAGAAATAGCAATGGTAATGTTACCTCTGTTGATTACAGCTGGAACTATAAAAGAACAGAGTTGTGGCTGATCAACTATATTACAAAGAATACCAGATTGTGCAGCTTTTTGCGATATCATTTGATTAACTTCCGGAATATCAGTTGCTCCGATAACCAGGGTAAATTTCCTATGGACATCATTTTCTTCAAAAGCACGCTCAATCATGATGATACGGGAGGAGATAAGATTAAAATGCCTATGAAATAAGGTAGCTATCACAGTTACAGTTGCTTTAGAGCGAAGAAGGCTTATTACTTTTCGCAAAGCTACAGCCCCCCCGCCTACAACCAGACATTCCTTTCCATGTAGATCAAGCATGACAGGATAGAAAACCACCTTTAATTTCCTCTCTCCAGTAATGTATCGGCAAGCTTTTTTCCAAGTTCTTCATAAGATGTAATGGGGCCGGATACACTCTTTTCAATAAATTTGCCTGTAAAAGGATTGACGTAAAATCCCTGCATGTTTAAATTAATACTTGAGGCTCTGGTATATACACCAAAAGGAGTGCGGCAATCAAATCCCAGACTTGTTAAAGCACTGAGTTCTGCAAGAGAAATCAGCCGCTGATCTTGGTTGCCTGCTCTGAGACAAATGTCTTTTATTACTGTATCTGATTGACGGACTTCCAGAGCGATAATACCCTGACCCGGAGCCGGATAAAAGATGGCCGGATCAAAGCGCCATGAAATTTTATCCTGCAACCCAAGGCGAATAAGACCTGCCTCGGAAAGCACTATTGCATCTAAAGAACCATTATTCAACTTTGATAATCTGGTGTCTATATTGCCCCGGATGTCCACGAACTGAAAATCAGGTCTCATGCGGGAGAGTAAAACCCGTCTGCGCATGCTGCCTGTACCAATCCTGGCACCATGAGGAAGTTTATCATAGGGAAGGTTTTCTTGTGAGATCAAAACATCGCAAACCGATTCCGGTGAAAAAAATGAGCACATCTCCAAACCAGATGGAATACTGGAAGTTATGTCTTTAAAACTGTGAACTGCCACATCAATCGTATTATTAAAAAGCGCCTGTTCCAGCTCTCTAATAAAAACACCTTTACCACCGATCTGTGATAAACTGGTACGCTGGTCTCGATCTCCGGCAGTGGTAATTTTCTTAATTTTTACTGTCAATGAAGGATCTACAATTCTGATTCGCTCTGCGGCTATTTCTGCCTGAGCAAGAGCAAGTTTTGAGCCACGTGTACCTAATATTATTGATTTTTGCATTCGCACCTGCTTTTAAATCTGTACCAGCGGATGAATTCTTTTACCTGGTCTGCAATAATCTGTTCGATTGAACTCAATTCGAATTTTCTGCTATCAAGCCGTTCGATGGCAGTAGTGCGAAGATCATCTATGCAGACCATTTTGATGTTTTCCATAGAACCCAGTTGTGGATCAGCATTACAGGGAGCGCCAAGATCGATTATCATCAACTGGCTTTTCCTTTTGGAAACATGAGCTGTATTAAGAATATACTGCTGTGAAGAAGTTGCCAGCAGAACTATGTCGTAGTTGCGCAATTCATCAGCAAAATTCTCAAATGGAATATATACCGTATTGAAATGATCACAAAAACGTTTTGCCCTCTGATTTGTTCTGTTACTAAGGCCGATTTTGAAAGGATGCAGACTGATAAGTCTTTTTAGTGCACGAAGCCCCATAGTCCCGACTCCAACGATAAGAATACGTTTGTCATTCAAATCATGGGCAAGCTCGATCATACGTTCTATGGCTATTGATGCAATTGACAAGGCTCCACGGGCGGCTGAGGTTCGATTGCGGACCTGTTTTCCGGTAGATATTGCCTGTTGAAAAAGACGGTTGAGATAGGAAGATGTTTTATCATTTTTTAAACATACAAAATATGCGGAACGGATCTGGCCAAGAATTTCATGTTCTCCAAAAACCATTGATTCCACACCTGAAGCTACTCTGAACAGATGATCTATAGCGTCTTCACAACGGTAATTGATAAGGTGGTTTTGTAATAACGGTAAAGCAATATCATGAAATTGAGCCAGATATTTAATGAGCCAGTCAGCAGCTTCATCATGATACTGACAAACGTAATAAAGCTCTATTCTGTTACAGGTACAAAGGGCCACAATTTCATACAATGGTGAAGTCTGCGGTATTGAATCAAGGAACAGTTGAAGTCGTTCTTTCTCCAGATAAAGCTTATCACGCATGTGCATGGAAGAGGTGCGAAAATCGGTAACCAGGGCACCAATATGAAGCATTATAGTTCCTTCTTTATTGACTGAAGTGCTATATTACTTTCAGCTATGGCCGTATCCAGTTCACTTTCACCATGAGCACAGGAGATAAACCAGGCTTCAAACTGCGACGGGGGCAGATAAACACCATGCTCAAGCAATTGATGAAAATATTTGCCGTATCTTTTTGTATCACAATGTTTTGCATCATCCCAGGATAGCACCTCTTTTTTTTCTGTGAAAAACAGGGTCATCATAGATCCAACACGGTTACAGATTGCGGGTATTCCAATCTGCTTACAACTATCCACAATTGATTGAGCAAGCCGGCTGGTGTTTTTTTCCAGTTTCTGATATATTTGCGGATTATCCCGTAAAGTTTTAAGTGTAGCCAGTCCGGCTGCGACGCTAACAGGATTTCCGCTCAGAGTACCAGCCTGGTAAACCGGACCCACTGGGCTGATACAGGACATGATTTCCTTTGCACCTCCATAAGCACCGATAGGCATACCACCTCCAACGATTTTGCCGAGGGTAGTCAGATCGGGTTTAACTCCGTAAAGTGATTGAGCACCACCGGGAGACACTCTAAAGCCGCTCATCACCTCATCAAAGATTAAAAGAGAACCATTTTTACTGGTAATGTCTCTTAAAGATTGAAGAAATCCACTTTGAGGTGCAACTACACCCATATTGCCAGCCACCGGTTCCACAATAAGAGCTGCAATTTTTTTTCCATGCCGGGCAAAAAGCGCCTCTACAGACTCTATGTTATTGTATTTGGCAAGCAAAGTACATTGAGCCACAGATCCGGGTACTCCCGGGCTGTCAGGTACACCAAAAGTTGCAGCTCCGGAACCGGCTGCAATAAGAAAGCTGTCACCATGACCATGATAACACCCTTCGAATTTGATAATCAGATCCCGACCGGTATATCCACGGGCAAGCCGTATCGCACTCATGGTAGCCTCAGTTCCAGAACTGACCATCCTGACCATTTCAATAGATGGCATCATGGAAATTATCAGTTCTGCAAGTTCGGTTTCACCTTCAGTCGGTGCACCGAAACTAGTACCTGCTTGTGAAGTCTTTATTATTTGTTCAATAACGGCAGGAAATGCATGGCCCAGAATCATAGGGCCCCATGATCCCACGAAATCTATGTATTGATTACCATCGATATCCGTAAGGAATGGCCCATTTGCTTTAGAAAAGAAAACCGGTACTCCACCTACGCCTTTAAAGGCTCTTACTGGTGAATTGACACCACCAGGGATGACTTTTTTTGCTTTTTCAAATGCACTGGTACTGCAAAAATGATGATTCATAACTATTATCCGTTTCGTTTTGAGGGCTGATAAAGACATTGCGTTTCTTCACCCAGATAATCACCATTTATGGCAAATGCCCGTGCCCTGCATCCACCGCAGGCATTTTTATATTCGCAATAACCGCATTTGCCATGATAATCATCGACAGCACGAATTTCTCTGAATAATGGTGAGTTTTCCCAGATACTTCTGAAGTCATATCCTGAAATGCGCAGATCTCCGGCTTCCTTTTCCAGAAATCCGCAAATCTGTACTTTACCGATATTAGAGATGAAGGCAAATCCCTGTCCACCCAGACAGCCCTTGGTCATGGCATTAAATCCGTGTGATTCTCTAATAACTGATCTACCCGAAGATTTTTCCCGTTCACGAAAAATGCGGTAAAAATGGGGTGCACAGGTGGGTTTGATGGAGATTTCTGATGACAGATGTTTCTCGTAAATCCAATTTAAGGTTTGTTCATACTGAGAAGGGGAGATCATCTGATCGACCAATTCTTCAGCTCTGCCTGTGGGGACAAGCAGAAAAGGATGAAATGAAGCAGCGCCCAGTTTAACTGCAAGGGAAAAAATATCAGGCAGTTCTTCTATATTGCTTCTGGTAATTGTAGTATTTACCTGAAATTCAAGTCCGGAGGAGTTTGCCGCCTCAATTGCTCTCATCAGTGCGTCAAAAGCGCCTTGTACTCCACGGAATGCATCATGGCTGGATGAGCAGGAACCATCTATACTAACACTTATCCTGGCAATTCCAGCACCACGTAAGGCTCTGCACTTTTCTTTATCAAGCAAAGTCCCGCAGGTTGCCAGTACCATGCGAAGACCTTTATCTGCTCCGTAACGTGCAATCTGGTAAATATCATTTCGCAGCATCGGTTCACCACCAGTCAGAATAATAATGCACTGTCCCAATGATGCCAATGAATCGATTAAATACATGCATTCAGTGGTGGAAAATTCATTTTGATGCTGTTTTTTGCCAGCAGATGCCCTGCAATGACGGCAGGAGAGAACACATGATTTGGTGAGTTCCCAGGCAACCAGTCGCAACTGCGGAATTTGGGAGTCAGATGTGTTAGTCATCTATGCATCTCTTGCTGCAAAAGTTCGCATGCCTGATCCGCATGGTAGGAAATGATCAGACCGGCTCCAGCCCTTTTAATAGAAATAAGAATTTCCATTATCACCCTGTTTTGGTCGATCCATCCTTTTTCTGCTGCGGCTTTCACCATTGAATATTCACCACTTACATTGTAAGCTGCAACAGGGACATTGAATTTATTTTTAATGCGTTGAATTATATCCAGATAACAGAGAGCTGGTTTTATCATTATTATATCTGCACCTTCTTCTATATCCAGTTCGACTTCACGAAAAGCCTCTATGGAATTTGCAGGATTCATCTGATAGGATTTTCTATCACCGAATTTAGGTGCACAATCAGCTGCATCTCTGAAAGGTCCGTAGAAAGCAGAAGCATATTTAACTGCATAGGACATAATTGGAATATCAGAAAATCCCTGCAAATCAAGAGCCTTTCTGATCGCAGCGACCCGTCCATCCATCATATCGCTGGGAGCTACAATATCTGCTCCGGCGTGCGCATGTGATAACGCCTGCTTTGCTAATACCGAAAGAGTGAGCTGATTATCAACTTTTCCATTGACCACAATTCCACAGTGTCCGTGAGTGGTGTATTCACAGTTGCAAACATCACTTATTACCAGAAGATCATCTTCAAACTCTCTTTTCAGTGCACGTATTGCCTTTTGAACTATACCGTTTTCATCTGCTCCGATTTCACCGGTATCATCTTTGTTTTCAGGAATACCAAAAAGAAGAACGTTTCTGATACCAAGATCAAGTATTCTATGGCATTCAAAGAGAGCATGATCTATAGACATGCGATATACACCCGGCATTGATCTGATAGCAGTTTTAACTCCGTTGCCAGGACAGATAAAAAGTGGCATGATCAAATCTGCCGGTGAAAGCCTGGTTTCCTGAACCATGGAACGAATCAATTCGCTTGATCTCAGCCTGCGCATCTGGACTTCCGGAAATCCCATCTCAACTCCTTAAAATTCAACAATATCAATACTTTTAAATATTCTTATCACTAAATAATAAACTGTATTTTACTCAAACTTTATTACTAATTTCATTTTCTGTTAAATAACAGGCAGGATCCTCTTGCCACATATCGCCATAAACTGATTCGGCCCTTGCCCTGAAATTACCATTGCAGATATCTTTCCAGACACATCGTGCGCACCGTCCTTTCAGAAGCAATTTACGATCGCGAAGTGATAACAGAAGCGGATTTTTTTCATTACTCCAGATTTCACTGAAAGAGGTTTCCCTTACATTTCCAACAGCATGATGACGCCAGAATTGATCCGGGTAAACTGTACCATCCCAGGATACACAACCGATACCGATTCCAGTGCTATTGCCACCATTCATCTTAAGAAGCTCCATGACACTGTCTGCACGATTTGATTTTTCACGTTTCATCCTCAAATACAAATAAACGCTGTCGGCATGATTATCAACAGTAAGAACTTCTGTTTTAATTCCACGGCGGTGCAAGTCTGCTGTGCGATCTATAATCAGATCCATCAGCCTTCGGGTGTCTGCATGATCCAGATCGTTATTTTTAAGCTCTAATCCTCGACCGGTATAAACAAGATGATAAAAACAGATACGTGGTATATTTTCCTTTTCCAGAAGATCGAAAATATCGGGTATCTCACCAGCATTGCCTTTGGTGATAGTAAATCTGAGGCCAACCTTGATGGCCTCTTGACGGCAGTATCGGATTCCTTTAATTGCAAGGGAAAAAATATCAGGCAGTTCTTCTATATTGCTTCTGGTAATTGTAGTATTTACCTGAAATTCAAGTCCGGAGGAGTTTGCCGCCTCAATTGCTCTCATCAGTGCGTCAAAAGCGCCTTGTA
>DATAMG010000051.1:0-24773 GCA_036260705.1 Chitinispirillaceae bacterium
GTGCACTTTTTGAAAGGAATGTCATGAAATTCAAATTTATCCGTTTAATCATCCGTGCCTTGGCTATTGCATTAGCCATATTTAGTGTGATTAATGCTCAGAAAGACACCACTCAAAACAATTTTACAGAACTTAAAAAGATGGTCGTTGTCGGCTCAAAAACAGAGCGAGCCATAGAAAATCTTCCAGCATCAATTTCTGTAACTGATGAAGCAGATATCCAGAAAAACGGTGCAATCAATATTGATGAAACTCTAGAATATGAGCAGGGAATCTATAACAAGCGTTCGAAAGGGCTTATGGAAAGTATGGCTGGACTGACCATGCGCGGATTCTCCGGTGCCGACCAGGTTCTTATACTTCTTGATGGGCAGCCGCTCAATAATGGTTATGTCGGTCGTGTTCAGTTTAACAACATAGCTGTTGAAGATATAAAAAAGATCGAAATAGCACGTGGGCCTTTCTCATCCCTTTATGGAGGTAATGCAATGGGTGGTGTAGTCAATATGACTACCCGTGCTCCAACAAAGCAGTCATTGCGATTTCGTGGAGGACTTAATGGAGGAGGGAATGCCAATCTGAACCATAATCTTTATGTCGGTTATGATGATGTTTTTGCAGAAGGAAAAGTGGGTGTTGCGTTTTCCTATTCCGACAAGCAGGATGAGGGGTACGTTACCGGAGAGCTCTTTAAAAACGCTTCAAAGGGAAAAAAGGGTGTGATGATTACTGGGGTTACTCCAACAACCGATCGTTATGGAAAAGAAACCTTTCTAATTGGTGAGAATGGTATCAACAGCGCAAAGAACCGCTCGGTAAGCAACAGGCTGTGGTTGAATCTCAACGAAAATCACAGCATCCGTTCCAGCCTCACGGCCGCGTGGTATAGCTATTACAATAGTTATGGGAAATCTTTTCTCACAGATTCACTAGGGAGAGTTCGCGACACTGGTTACGTTTATTTTTCCCATAAAGATACCACCTATACTTTTCGCATGACTCCTAATAATTTCCTTGATGGAGAAGGTGAGCAGGCATCGCTTATCTACACCTTGTCGTATCAGGGAAAAATTTCCGATTATCTTACCATAAACACCGGAGCTGGCGTTAACAGTAATTATAAAAACTGGTATACGTCTATAGGATCATCATCGTCACGTAATGGCGGTTCGGGAAAAATAAGTTCAACCCCAAATACAAAAGGAAATCTTGATTTTCAGGCTGAAATCAGTAATCTGATTCCAATGAATACGTTGCTTGCCGGAATCAGCTTTGAAGCGACGACGTCAACGACAAAGGAACATAACCTTCTTGACTGGGAAAACCCCGATGACCTCGATACGATAATGTACAAATCCGCAGGACAATCGGCATGCGGGGGTGTTTTTATCAATGATGAATTTACTATTTTAAAAGATTTCGGTATACTTGAAAATCTAATACTTAATGCCGGATTCCGTTTTGATTACTGGCGGACAATGAACGGCATGAACCGTGATTACACAAATATTAAAGTTAACAATAAATACGATGATCAGTCAAAAACATCCCTGAGCCCCAGGGCTGGGCTTACTCTCAATCTGGATGTATCAGCGCAGTGGAAACCTACTTTCTGGATTTCCGGAGGAAAAGCATTCAGACCACCTACAAATTATGACCTCTACCGTACATGGCTCGGTTCTACCGGAACTCTGACAGAATCAAATCCGGGCCTGAAACCAGAAACTATGACATCTATCGAAGCTGCCATGGTACACCATTTTTTTAAGAACCGGCTTGAAGTATCAATTACCGGGTATCGTAATGTGATCACTGACATGATTTACACAACAACCATTTCTGATGAGCTGAAAATCCAGCGCAAGGAGAATCTGGGCAAGGCACAAACGGATGGGATGGAAACTGGTCTCAATGCCCGGCCTTTTCAATTCCTGACACTATTTACCAATTATACCTGGACTGACGCGAAGGTGAAAGAAAATTCGGTCAATCCCGAATCTGTAGGGAAAAGAGTTACAACTGTTCCTGAACATACTGTCAATTACGGCTTTCAGTTTGAAAAGGGATGGATTACCTTAAGACTTGGATCCAGATATGTTTCCAAAAGATATACCGCCGATGATAATTCCGACACTGTTGATGGTGTATTCGGTTCGCGGGATCCATTTTTTATTACCGATCTTCGTGTTATGTTCAGCCTGATGAAACGTGTCAGATTTATATTTAATGCAGACAATCTCTTCAATGATAGGTTCTATGATTATTATAGGACGCCGGGGCGAACTCTTGGTGGTGAAATGCAGGTTACCTTCTGATGATTAAATGTACTGATTTAAGTCGGGTGTTTGGAAAGCGTACTGTTGTTGATAAGTTGTCATTATTAATAGCGCAGGGAGAAATTTTTGGTCTTCTGGGTCCTAACGGCGCTGGTAAGACAACAACAGTCAGGATGTTGACCACACTGCTCCATCCCACTGATGGGGAGGCACTGGTAGCAGGGTTTAATGTGGTGAGCCAACCGCTACAGGTAAAAAAGAATATCGGATATTCCCCACAGGAGATTAATCTCGATCGTGACCTTTCAGGTTACCAGAACCTGCTTCTTCACGGGTTGTTTCATCGGATGCCTGATGCGGCAGCACGCAGCAGAGAGCTTCTTGTCTGGGCAGGGATAGAATCACAGGCAAACGATGTAGTCCGTTGCTACTCCGGAGGGATGCAGCGACGGCTTCAAATCGCACGATCGGTAATGCACAACCCTTCAATACTGTTTCTTGATGAGCCGACTGTTGGACTCGATCCACAGATCAGACGGACAATATGGGATCTTATCAGATCTCTTAGAGATAAAGGAATTGGTGTACTTCTGACCACACATTACATAGAAGAGGCGGAAAAGCTCTGTTCAAGAGTCGGTATCATGAATAAAGGAAAGCTGATTGCCTGTGATACGCCTGAACATCTCAAGCTAACTACAGGTGCCTGGATTGTCGAAGTACAGGAAAAAGACACTTATGATATTGACTATCGTCACTTTACTGATAAAGCTGAAGCATACGAATTCGCACGTTCCTTGGGTAATGGATCCATACGGATTCGGGAATCTACTCTCGAAGATGTTTTTATTCACTATGCAGGTGAAAGGTTTCAATCATGAGTGCCTGGCCGGTTTTTCTTCGTGAAATGATGATTTTTGCAAAAAGGCTGAAAAAACCTGGATACGTGATGGCTATGCTGATAACTCCCTTGCTCTATCTGGTTACATTCGGTTTGGGGCTGGGAAGACAGATTAACATGGGTGAGTCAACCTATCTGATTTTCATTGTTCCTGGAATCTGTGCCATGAGCGCTATGACCAACTCGTTTACAGGCATCGCATCTTCACTTGCGGTAGGCAGGCTGCATTTCAAAAGCATAGAGGAGATTCTTGTAGCGCCGATTTCATACAGTTCGATCGCATTTGGTGAAATTGCAGGAGGAACGTTCAGGGGGTTGTTTTCATCACTGTTCATTCTTCTGGTGGCACTGGTTATGGGTGCCCACTTTCCGTTTACAGTTACATTTTTCGCATCCTGGATCTTAACCTCAATTATGTTCGCGGCACTTGGTGTGATAGCAGGGTTCAAGTCAAAATCACACGAAGACACCTCTGTATTTTCAAGCTTCATTATAATGCCGATGAGTTTTTTCTGCGGAACCTTTTTCCCTGTCGAGAAACTGCCTGTTTTTGTCAAGTGGTTTCTTCAGCTCCTGCCACTGACTCATTCGGTGACATGTATGAGGGCTGGATATCAAAACCAGAGTGTATCATTCGTACATTTCATTACGTTGACAGCTTTCTGTGTCCTCAGCATCTGGCTGGCAATCGTCTCTATACGTCAATCTTTGAAATAGTGCTTTAACAATGAAACAATTTAAGCCTGTTAAATCGATTTTAGTCATGCTCTTTACATTGATCTATTGCATATTATCTCTTGTGAGATGCACACAACAGATTGCGCCACAAGGCGGTGCAATTTCAGGTGTGGATGATGTCGGGCGAGTGATTTCACTTGAGAAGCCTGCTCATCGTATAGTTCTTATGACCGGAAGTCCCACCGATGCAATTTTTGCACTGGGAGCAGGAGATCGGATTATTGCAATTACCGACAATTACAGAGAATCCTATCCGGCGACAGTCAGCAAATTTCCTGCCTTGCTCAACCTTCCAGGCATTGGAACACGCAGTGCTCCTAATGTTGAAGCGATTTTAGCTTTGAAACCTGATCTCATTCTGGTAAGTGGGTCTGGTGAAAACCCGGAGAAAAACGCTATTGCTTTAAAAAAAGTCGGGTTACCTTATGCAGTAATGAAAAGTTTCGAGAATATCGAAGATTCGTTCGGACAGATTGAACGCCTTGGCGTGTTCCTGGGTAAAAAACTGCAGGGCGAGCTGATCGCAGAAGGTCTTAAGAAACGGATCGATGCGACAGCAATACTTACCAGAACTGTGTCCGCAATTCCAGTTCGAGTATTTTTCTGGTGGGGTACAGGAAATGGTACATACGGTGATTCGACGGCTGTTAATGAGCTGATTGCCCGTGCAGGTGGAATCAATATCGCCGCACGAAACGGAAAGAGATTTTTCGACTGTTCACCGGAGTATGTTGTCAACAGTGATCCCGAAGTAATTGTTTATTCATACTGGCGTGAACAGGATCGCGAGAGTAGGCTCGAACAACTGCGAAACAACCCTCATTATAATAAAATTTCAGCGGTTCGTAACGGCCGTATTTATGCAATTGACGGTCATCTTCTTCACAGTTCAATTCTGCTACCTGAAGCATTGGATTCATTGATACACTGGGTTCATCCTGAGCTGTTCACGCTAGATCAGATGCAAACCGATGTTAACAATAGGACTATTGTTGATGATTGCGAAAGAGCTGTTCCGATACCGGTAAATCCAGGGAAAATCGTCTGTCTTGCAACTGCTGATGTCGAGATTTTGTCTGCTATTGGTGCTTCCAGTCGTCTCGCGGGAATTCCTGATGGTGTCAAGTTTCCTCCAACTATACTGTCTATTGAGCGTATCGGTGGCATGTATGGACGATTCAATGTCGAAAAAATTGTTGGCCGAACACCAGATCTGGTATTAATGACAATATCCGGATGGGGTCAGTATCGTAAACACCTCGATCAGCTCGAAAAGCATCATGTTACAACACTGGGGCTGCAGTATCCGCGTACGTTTGATGATCTTATCAATCATATACGTCGTCTGGGGTACATTACCGGAGAGTCCGGTGCAGCGGCAGTATTGACAGATTCATTGCTTTGCAGGCGGAATGTCATTCTGGAGAAAACCCAGTTACTTGATTCTTCACAACGACCGCGTGTCTATATGGAGTGGATAAGTGAGGGTGGGCGTGGATCAACCTACGGAAAGAAAGAACGTAACCATGAGATAATCACAGTTGCCGGAGGGTACAACATTTTCGCAGATCGTCAGGATGTCGGCTCTTTTACCGCCTCCGATGAAGAGGTGATCAGTCGTAATCCACAGGTAATCATTATTACTGCAGATACGACTCGCAACAATGCAGAAAAAATACATTCGATTGTTCGGGAAAGAGCCGGATGGCTGCAGACTGATGCTGTAAATAATAATCGTATTTACATTATTGATGCGCAGCTTACCTGGGCAAACCCACGCTTAATCGAAGGAATTGAGCAGTGTGCGCGGATAATTCATCCGGAGCTGTTCAAATGAGTCATATTACCTCAAAGAAATTCTCAATTGTGGTAATCCTTTCTGTTTCATTGGTATTGGCAGCATTGCTTTCGGTGATGATCGGTCCGGTTTTTGTACACCCGGTAACGATTATCCAATTCTGGCTTGAAAAGCTCTCTTTTGGATTGTTGCACTATGATATTCAGGAGATGCACCGGGTAATTATCATGAATATCCGTATGCCGCGTGTGATTGTTGCAATCCTTGTCGGCATGGGGCTTTCTGCATCTGGGGCAGCGATGCAGGGGCTGTTCCGTAATCCGATGGCTGAACCTTATGTTTTGGGGATGTCTTCGGGAGCAGCAGCTGGAGCTTCTGCCGCAATTGTTCTTGGCATTGGAGGGTTATTCGGAGTATATGCAGTTCCTGTGATGGCATTTATTACTGCAGTTATTACGATTTTTGTTGTCTATTCAATCGCACATACCGATGGAAAAGTTCCGACCGAAACACTGCTTCTGTCAGGTATTGCCGTTGGTTTTTTCCTTCAGGCGGCAGTCTCGTTTTTGAAACTTATCGCTCCCATGGACGCATTAAGGGATGTAGTTCTCTGGTTGATGGGTTCGTTTGCAGGGGTTACCTGGAGTGATGCAGCGATTATTGTAGTACCGATTCTGGCAGGTCTTTTCACACTTTTAATTCTTTCCCGCGAACTCAATGCTTTTCAGTTTGGTGAAGAAACCGCAATGCATATAGGTATTGAAGTTGAGCTTATGAAACGTATACTGCTCACTGCAACCGCGCTAATCACAGCAGTCGCAGTATCAACCGCAGGGATCATTGGATTTACAGGTTTGGTGATCCCACATATCGCCAGGATGCTTGTCGGGGCAGACCAGCGAATTCAGCTTCCGGTTGCGGCTGTAACCGGAGGAATTTTCCTGGTGCTTGCAGACACTCTGGCCAGAAGTATTGCGAGACCTGCGGAAATTCCAATTGGCATTATTACCGCAGCTGTTGGTGCGCCATATTTTGTATATCTTCTGCGTCGTCGCAAACATGCAGTGGGTTGGTGGTAAAAATGCTGATTGCAAAAGATATCAAGGCATCTTATAGAGATACGGTTGTGTTGGACAATGTGGATTTACATATACATCGGGGGGAATTTGCTGGAGTGATTGGCGCAAATGGTACTGGCAAAACAACTCTACTGAAAGTACTTACTGGAGTCAAAAAGCCGTTAAGCGGAACGGTCCTTCTGGATAATTTAGATATGAAATCACTGTCGCGACATGAGATAGCCCGAATCATGGCTGTAGTACCCCAGAGCAGCTTTGTTCCTCCACTATTTACAGTCGAGGATGTGGTCAGTATCGGACGGTATGCGCACAGTAGTAAGAGATTCACCACAACTGCATCCGACAAAACTGCAATAGATAAAGCACTCTGTATTACCGGTACAGACCGTTTCCGACATCGTTACATAAGTGAACTCAGCGGAGGCGAACGTCAGGAGGTCCTTATTGCACGGGCACTGGCACAGGTGCCCAAAATTCTACTTCTCGACGAACCGACTGCAAATCTTGATATAAAACACCAGTTAAAAATTCTGGGACTGGTACGCAAACTAATCGATGCACATGCGTTGACTGCACTTATGGTGATACACGACCTCAATCTTGCTGCACGTTTCTGCAATAAACTGATTTTATTACACAATGGTAAGGTACATGCTGTGGGTTCTGCAGAAGATGTTTTGACAAGCAAAAATATTGCTGAAGCATACGGGGTTAGAGCCCACATCGATCATAATAGTATTGCAGGCGGTCTGCAGGTAACTGCTGTTGAATGCCTGTCTGAAAGTAATGTCGTTGCTGGTGAACATGCAGATATATTAAGTTTACGCGTGAAGGAGTTTTCATGAAAATCGGATCTATCATGTGGCACAGTCACCTGCCGCTTGTTTCTAAGACAGCTTCACAACTTGATTTCGCAGAAGTCACCCTGTTTGCGACACGCGAACTTGAAGATGATCCGCTTCGTTGCGATAAAGCTCTTTTATTGCTTGCTGCCCAGGATTTGATCCTGCTTTACCGTTCCAATGAGAGTATCTGGGACCGAATTGAAGAACGGCTTAAAGAGATCGGAAAAAAAGTTCCGATCGTATGTCTTGGACACGATCCCTCATTGTGGACACTATCGACTGTTCGTCCCGAAATTATAATGACAGCACACAGTTACATGGTTAATAACGGTCAGGAAAACTTTACTAATATGTTTCGTTATCTCTGCCGTGAAATTGGAAGAATTGATATCGATGTGCCTCAACCTGTCGAAGTTGCCTGGGAAGGTGGATATCATCCAGACTATCCCGGTTACTTCTCATCCGTTGATGAATACCTTGAATGGTACAAACCTTTACCCGGTAAACCTGTTGTGGGAATACTTTTCACACGCCACGCCTGGGTAACCGGAGATATTGCTGTTGAAAATGCTGTTATCAGAGAATTTGAAAAACAGGGTATGAGTGTTCTGCCTGTGTTTTCATACTCAACCAGAAACGGTGAGCGGAACTGCCGTGGTAGCGCGGCCGTAGTTGCTGATTATTTTATCGACACAAATGGTTCCCCCCGAATCGATGCATTGATCCGCTTGCAGAGTTTTTTACTTTCAGGAAGCAGAGAACCTGGTAACAGGGATAGTTCAAAGGAACTGGAAGGAGTAGAAATACTCAGAAAACTAGATGTTCCTGTTTTCTGTCCACTCACCACGACAAGTGAAACAGTCAAGGAGTGGCGGGAAAGTATGCAGGGATTTACCGGAAGGCTTGTTGGTTGGGCAATCGCGATGCCCGAGCTCGAAGGAGTGATCGAGCCGCTGATGATCAGTGCCGGTGAAGATGATATCACGCAGCAGGGGACTATTCGCCGTAAAGTCCCTATCGATGACCGGGTTCAAAAGTTGATACGTCGTGTCATTAACTGGGTGAGACTGCGAAGTAAGCCGGTCTCAGAACGTAAAATCGCATTTATTCTTCATAATAATCCCTGTGCTTCAGTCGAAGCATCGGTCGGTGGTGCGGCAAAACTTGACTCACTTGAGAGTGTTGCTTCGATACTGAAAACCATGAAAGATACGGGATATTCAGTCGAACCTCCTGCTGATGGTAAAGAATTGATAACCACCATTATGGACCGTAAGGCAATCAGTGATTTCCGCTGGACAACGGTTGAGGAAATTGTCAGAAAAGGCGGGGCTCTTAAGCTTATCGGTAAAAAAGAATATTGCGAGTGGTTCTATACCCTGGCAGCTGATGTACAGAAACGGATGATAACTGCCTGGGGCAACCCTCCCGGTGAAGAGATAAACGGTGTTCCGGCTGCAATGGTGCATGAAGGCCGGATTGTCGTTACCGGAGTTCAATTCGGAAATGCGGTTGTCTGTGTACAACCCAAAAGAGGATGTGCGGGAGCGCGTTGTGATGGACAGGTGTGTAAAATCCTGCATGAACCAGGCATCGTTCCGCCTCATCAATATATGGCTGTTTACAAATATCTCGAACAGGATTTCGAGGTTGATGCAATTGTCCATGTAGGAACTCATGGCAATTTGGAATTTTTGCCAGGAAAAGGGGTTGGGCTTTCATCAGACTGTTTCCCTGATCTTGCAATTGGCGATATGCCACATCTCTACATTTATAATTCAGATAATCCTCCTGAAGGTGTGATCGCAAAGCGGCGATCCGCAGCAACACTGGTTGACCATATGCAGACTGTTATGAGCAGTAGCGGGCTCTATGATGAACTCGAAGAACTAGACCGTACACTTGCTGAATACGAACAGGTAAAAGGTGAAGACCGAACCCGTGATCACCTTCTGCAGCATCAGATAATCGACACTATCCGCCGTGCAGACCTTGACCATGAAATTAGGATACCAATTGAAGGCAGTGATGGCAAGATAACCAGTATCTGTCTTGATAAAATTGATCGCGAAAGAATACACGACCTTCCGTTTGAGGATATTTCCAGGGCAGCGCATGGAGCGCTCACACGTGTCAGAAATTCTTTTATTCAGGATGGCATGCATATTTTTGGTCAACTGCCCCAGGGAGATCGCAGGGTTGATTTTATCCACTCTATTATACGTTATGATGCCGATCGATCGGTTTCATTACGTCGTACAATGGCTGCGATGATGGGCCTGAATTATACAATTCTGCTTAATGATCCCGCTGATGTCAACGAATACTACTGTACCGCGAATGGTGAGCTTGCTGAACGGATTGACCATTACAGCCGTTTATTTATTTCTGCAGTTCTCCAGGGAAGAGAAGATTATATCACTATTTCAGAGGAGATCCTTGCTACTGATCTGCGCCAACAAGTACCTTCTGATACACTGGCTTTGTGCGCAGCACGCATTCTTGATATTGATTGTCGTATCAGTGGAAGTCGCGAAATCGAAGCTCTGCTGCATGGCTTCGACGGGGGATATATTCCTCCTGGCCCATCAGGGCTGATCATGCGGGGACGTGATGATATTCTCCCGACAGGACGCAACTTCTATACACTCGATCCGCAGAAGGTACCAAGTAAAAGCGCATGGGAAACCGGACGACGCCTTGCAGAAGCAGTCGTTAAGAAGCATTTGACTGAACATGGTACCCCGCCTGAGAACACTGCGATTTACTGGATGGCAAACGATATTATGTGGGCTGATGGGGAAGGGATGGCTCAGATCATGTATCTTCTGGGTGTGAAACCGGTATGGCAATCCAATGGACGTGTATCAGGTTTTGAGGTTATACCTCTTGAGCAGCTTGGCCGTGAACGAATCGATGTCACCGTACGTATCTCTGGTATCATCCGTGATAATTTCAGTAACTGTGTCGATATTATAGATGAAGCCATTCAGGCTGTAGCTTCGCTTCCGGAGTCTGTAGAAAAAAATTTCGTTCGCAAACATGCTCTTGCCCAGGTTGCACAGTGCAACGGTAATGAAAATGATACTGTTGCCTGGCGTGATGCAACGCTGAGACTCTTTGCCTCAAAGCCTGGTTCCTATTCAGCCGGGACACAGCTGGCAGTGTATGCTTCTGCCTGGAAAGAGGAGAAGGATCTTGCAGAAATTTTTGTTTACTGGAACGGATATGCATATGGTAAAGGTTTATTTGGTGAAGAGAAACACCAGCAGTTAGCTGAGAATCTACGGACTGTTGACATAACTTATAATAAGGTGGTAAGTGATGAATCGGATCTGTTTGGCTGTTGCAGCTATTTCGGTACTCAGGGCGGAATGACTGCTGCAGCCCGGCACCTCTCCGGTAAAGCAGTTAAAACCTACTATGGCGATACACGCGAACCGGATGCTGTTGAGGTTCGCGATATGGCAGATGAGATCAGGAGAGTCGTTCGCACAAAACTGCTCAACCCCAAATGGATCGAGGGGCAGAAACGGCACGGGTATAAAGGTGCCGGTGATATCATGAAACGTGTCGGGAGAGTATATGGATGGGAAGCTACAACGCAGGAAGTTGATGACTGGATTTTCGATGACATCACCGAAACATTTGTGCTTGATGAAGAAAACCGGGAATTCTTCAAGGAAAATAACCCCTGGGCACTTGAAGAGATCTCCAGACGTTTGCTTGAAGCACAGCAGCGTGGGCTTTGGAATGCCGATCCTGAGGTTCTGGAACGTCTCAAAGAATCGTATCTTGAAACAGAGAGTCTTCTAGAAGAAAACATGGGTGATGTTTCCGGTGATTTTCAGGGGGGAAATGTGGACATCCTTACATCTGAGGATGTTCCCAACTGGGGTGCAAAGATGGATGAAATAAGAAAAAAGATTCATTAATATATACGGAGATAATTATAGATGAGCTGTCAGAGAACAATTTTTCCATTCAGTGCGATTGTTGGCCAGGAGCGGATGAAAAAGGCGCTTGCCCTCAATGCAATAAATCCGCGTCTGGGAGGGGTTCTCATACGTGGACAAAAGGGAACTGCGAAATCTACCGCTGTACGTGCACTCGCAAACCTTCTTCCTCATATAAACGTAGTAAGTGATTGTCCATTTCACTGTGATCCCGGTCATGTTGTTGATATGTGTGCCTCATGCCGGGAACGTTTGTCCCGAAATGAAAACCTTTCTGTTTCACAAAGACTGATGCAGGTGGTTGAATTGCCGTTAGGGGCTACTGAGGATCGTGTTCTTGGAACACTCGACATTGAAAAGGCAATTAAAAAAGGTGAGAAACATTTTGAACCTGGAATTCTAGCTTCGGCCAACAGAGGCATTTTATATGTTGACGAAGTCAATCTGCTTGATGACCATCTGGTTGATGTGTTACTTGACTCTGCAGCAATGGGAGTCAATACTGTGGAGCGTGAAGGTGTATCATTCTCTCATCCGGCCCGCTTCATGTTGATCGGTACCATGAATCCCGAAGAAGGTGAACTGCGTCCGCAGTTACTTGACCGCTTTGCTCTTTGTGTAGATGTAGAGGGAATCATTGATGCAGATGATCGAATCGAAATCGTAAGGCGATATCTGGAGTATGAAAACGATCCTCATGTGTTTATTCATAAATGGGAAGATGAAGAACGCCGTCTGGGAGAATATATTACTACCGCTCAGATAATCCTCCCTGAAGTTTCATATACAGATGATATTATAAAATTAATAACTTCGATCGCGATAAGTATGAATGTTGACGGACATCGCGCTGATATCGCCATGCTGAAAACCGGCCGGACAATCGCAGCGTTCCACCATCGTAGAGAAGTTACCGGAGATGACATCCGGGAGGCTGCGGAACTGGTACTTCCACACCGAATGCGACGAAAACCGTTTCAGGAACCGAAAATAGACAAAGAAAAACTCGAGGATACGATACGAAACCATAAGAACCAGCCTCAATCTCAGCAGCAGCCCTCCGGAGAACATCAGGTGTCTAAAAAAAAAACGATGAACCTGATGAGCGACAGGGAGGACAGCCCGACAGTAGCTCTGAAATAACCTTTGCAGCTGATGACCCTTTTAAAGTAAAGCGACTTCAAATAAAGAGGGAAAACACTCCGCTATTTGCATCGGGAAAGCGACAGAAGGCCCCTGCCGAAAATCGGAGCGGCCACTATGCACGCTCCAGGATACCAATTTCACCCAAAACAACTGATATTGCCTTTGACGCAACTCTTCGGGCAGCTGCACCATATCAGAACAGTCGTCCCAAAGATGGTGTTTCTCTTGCAATTTCAAGCGGAGATATTCGCGAGAAAGTGCGGGAGAGAAAATATGGTACGACTATCGTTTTTGTCGTTGATTCGTCTGGATCTATGGGTGCTCAACGTCGCATGTCGGCAACAAAGGGGGCGATCATGTCGCTACTGTTGGATGCGTATCAGAAAAGAGACCGGATCGCAATGGTAGCATTTAAAGGTAATGATGCCTGCGTAGTTTTGCCCCCAACAGATAGTATCGATCTTGGCAAAAAATCACTCGAAACGCTTCCTACCGGAGGGAAAACCCCACTATCAGCAGGACTTCTGACTGCATTGAGACTTTTCGGGCAGGAGGATCGAAAAGGGAACAGAAACAATTCGCTAATGATTTTTATCTCCGATGGCAGAGCCAATGTCAGCAGCAGTGGTGGTAATGCATTTAATGATGCGCTGAATATATGTGAAGAGATCCGCTCTGCAGGTATTCAATCGATCGTCATTGACACCGAAACAGGTTTTATAAAACTGGGTAAAATGCGTGAGTTGGCCGATAAGCTTGATGGAAAATATTATCAGATGGAACAGCTGCAGGCAGACCAGATCACTGGGATTATAGGTAGTTCAATGAGTTATCTTAAATTCCATAGTTAAGCTGGATGTTTATACGCCCTAACAACTGTGGTCTTTAGGAATTTGAGAACTAATTCTACTGTATTACACCTTCTTTACTCAATTAGAATGAAGATATCTTCCTGGATTTGTTTGCTAAATTGGCAGAATTTGTACTCAATGCGGTACAGAAAAATGTACCACGGTTAACTTAATCCGGTTTTGAAATCACTTTTTGGTTTATATTACTGCATATATCTGTAGAATTTAATGTCAGTGAGGAATCGTGTAATGGCAAAAACATGTTACTCATTAATTCTTCTGATTGTGCTTGGATTTGTTTCATCTGAAATACTGCCATCATCACAGGCGGATGCTGCGGTAACCAGGAAGAAATTTGATTTTGTGTTGGGTGTTGATGGAGATTTCAAGGCTGCTATGACAGTTGCAGGAAAAGCTGCATCTTCCGGAAGCCGTTTTTTTCTATTTTTTCCTAAAGGAGAATACAATATAGGCAAACTTACAGGTGACAGTAATGGGGTGACTACGTTTTCTACATCAAACGTATCATTTATTGGTGAAAATGCTGACAGCACCATAATATTTAACCAATCAGTACAAGAAGGAATAAGCATAACATCCACCTTGTACTTTTACAAAGCAGATAACTTGTATCTGCAGGATCTGACCATTTTAAACAAGGCAAATTATCGTAATAGCGCAGATCTCTCAAAAACAGGCAGGCATGTTGCAGTAAAGGAACAGGGAAATAAAATAATCTATAAAAATGTCAAATTATTAAGTACTCAGGATACCTACTATACTTGTGGTACAAGGACTTACTGGGAAGATGGTGAAATTCACGGAACTGTCGATTTCATTTGTGGTCAGGGTGATGTTTTTTTTAATCGATGTCTTCTTTATCTTGAACGGGACAAATCTTGTATCGCCGCACCTGCAACAAAAAGTTCCTGGGGTTATGTCTTTATTAATTGTACCATCGACGGTACTGGAAGCAATCATTTACTTGGACGCTCCTGGGATAACCAGCCCAAATGTGTTTATATAAATACTACAATGAAAAAGCTTCCGACATCCGCAGCATGGGGAGAGCCGATGAATGTTGTGCCCTCATTGTTTGCCGAATACAACAGCAAAACAGCTTCAGGTTCATCGGTTGATATAAGTGGACGCCGCAGCAATTATACCAAAAATGGTACCACGGTTAACTTGAAACCTGTATTGACTTCTGAGCAGGCTGCCAAATATACTGTGGAAAATGTATTAAAGGGTAGTGATAACTGGCAGCCGGATAAATTAACACAACAGGTGAACGCACCTGTTGCTTTTATTGAAGGCAAGTTACTCAAATGGGATGATAATGACAGAGTACTTTGCTGGGTGGTTTTCAAGGATAAGAAATTTTACAAATGCGTAACAGTCAACAGCTGTGAAATCTCTGCAGACAAGGCCGATGCAAAGTATACTGTCCGTGCGGCTAATGAAATGGGCGGACTTAGCCCATTTTCCAATACAGTCTCAGGTGCGGTTACAACTGTTAGTGCAGGCTCTGAGCTCTCCAGTAAAAAATCGGTTTTAATTTATAATTCAGAAAAGAAACTGCTGTTTATTAATAATTTATCAGTTGGCAAAATGAATATTGAAATTCTCTCCTTGAATGGCAAATCAGTGCTTTCTAAAAACTGCATTGCCGGCTCCGGTGAATGTAAAGTTAAAACATCACTTGATGGTTTAAAGAGTGGAATTTACCTGGTTAGAATCGAATCCGAAGGTAGTGCAAAGATTCAATGTATAAACATCTTTAGCAGATAAAACTATACATAATAGAATCGCTCAAAGCATTATACTGAAACCTATTTCAAACATTATTATGCAAAGTGTTTGTTAAATGTATTGCAAAAGACTTGCAGTTCGGGATTATTATATCTATTTTGCTAATCTATATATTATTTCAAGTCTGAAAAAAACAGCTTCATCAATCGGCATGATTTATTAAAGATATTGTAAATTTTAAGTTGCAATCGGATGATAATTTATCCGTGCTGGCTGATAATTATTGAAGTCGCCTGAGTTTAATGCTAAGCTTATTTTATGGGCTCTTGCTTTTTCACAAGGTATGGATATTTTATGCTGAAATCGCTTACTTTGAGTAATGTTTTAAACATGTCAATATTTTCAAAGACTTACATTGTTGCTCTGGTTGGAAAACCAGGTACCGGGAAGAGTTATCATTCTCAAAGAATTGTTTTTGATTTGAAATTGGAATTAATCATTGATGATGGGCTGTTGATTAAGGATCGTGCCATAATCGGTGGACGCTCTGCTAAAAGTGACAGAACTCGAATATCTGCTACAAAAACAGCTCTGTTTCTTGATGAAAATCATTGCATATCTGCAAAAAATTGTATTCAGAAAAATAAAATCCGACGTATTCTGATTCTTGGTACTTCATTGAAAATGGTTGATAAAATTACAGAACGTCTGGAATTGGGAAAAATCAAAAAAATTATTAAAATCGAAGAGATATTATCATCCGGTGAGATCCAACTGGCACAAAGTCAAAGAAAAAAGCTGGGACGGCATATTATACCTGTTCCGGCAATAGAAATCAGGAAAAGGTATCCCTCAATTTTCCTTGGTTCGATAGGGTATGCTATTAATAAATATGTAAAAAATAATCTGAAAATTGATGTTGAGAACAGCATTGTTCGTCCAAAATTCAGTAAAGACTGTACTATTTTCATCTCTGAAAATGCTATTCGTCAAATGATCACAGAAGAGGTATATAATATTAATAGTGATATTATAATACGTTCATTGAAAATTAAATGGAAAAGGTGCGAAGCTTGCCGCATATATTTAAATGTGGCTATAAGCTGTCTTAATAACATTTCAAAAGATTTTGTAAGTGCTTCAGAAAACATTAAATCACAAATTGAGTCAAATATCGGGATTGTAGTAGAAAATATCGATATAACAATCGAATCGATGCAAAAACATCAAAAGAAAGATGTAAAAGAATCTTCGATGAAAATTTCAACATCAGGCCTGGTTGATGCAAATTTTCCCGGCTATGATGCCAAGGCACTGGATATCAGGCAGATTTGATTCCTGACCAAATTTTTACAATATTGATTACCCCAGAGATAATTTATTGACAGATAAAATTTTAACTCTGGGCAGTTTAAAGAAATTGAAGAAACACCCAAGATGTGCGTTTATCTTGATTAGCCGTAATAAATTCGGAAAGTTGGTTAGGTCTCAGGTGGGTTACCCCAGATAAATTGGTGAAAAAATAAAAGTTATCTCTGGGGAAGGCTGTTAAATCCAGCAGATTATTCATCTTTAATTCTCGCCAAGATTTTTCAAATCATTTTATGGCACAAATTATATTAAGCGTTCAATTTTTGCGGAGAGGTGCCCGAGCGGTTTAAGGGGCACGCCTGGAAAGCGTGTGTACGGGTTCCCGTACCCAGGGTTCAAATCCCTGCCTCTCCGCCATTTTGATATAAGATTTTAGATATTAGATTTTAGATTAGAAGAAAAAGAGTAAGAATTTTAGATTAGAAGTAAAAAGAGTGTAAGAGATTTTTTATTTCAAAAGATTAAGAGAGATTTGAGCGGGGGGAGAATAAGAAACTAAAAGAAGGGAAAGAGTGATGAATGCAGAGCAGATGAAAAAGCGTACAAAAGGACTTGCATCAGCTGGCATAAAATTAATCTCTGATATCCCTAATACAATTGCAGGAAATATCATAGCAAAACAGTTGGTTCGCTGTGCTACATCAGTTGGTGCCAATTACCGAGCTGTTTGTCGAGCAAGATCAAAAGCTGATTTCATCGCTAAATTAAATATAGTCCTTGAAGAAGCAGATGAAACTGCATACTGGTTGGAAATTGCTGCCGAATCCGAGATGATGTCTCCTGAAAAAATTAATCCTCTGCTTAATGAAACAAATGAAATTATCTCAATACTGGTTGCCTCTATTAAAACCAGTAAAAATAAAATGGAAGAAAAATCGAAATCAGTCTTTGATCAGGTTACGTGATAAATCATAGAATCTGAAAATTTGAAATTCCGAGTCCTAAGATAATAGAATCTGAAATTCTGAAATTCCGGATCCTAAAATCTAAAATCTCTAATCTGAAATCATAAATTAAAATGGGCCAGGCCCTGCGCAACTAAAGGCTGTGAACCCCGCCAGGCCTGGAAGGGAGCAACGGTAAGCAGAAACTTGGTGTGCCGCAGGTAAACTTGGCCCTTTATTTAGAAAAAATACGTTCCTATGAGTTATCTAGTATTTGCCCGAAAATGGCGTCCTCTAACCTTCGATGATGTTATCGGACAGGAACATATTACCGATACCCTTAAAAAAGCGATCGAAAAGAACCGCGTTGCTCACGCTTTTATTTTCACCGGCACTCGTGGAGTAGGAAAAACCACTTCGGCCAGAATTCTGGCCAGAGCTCTTAATTGTGAAAAGGGACCCACTCCCAATCCCTGTGGAGAATGTACCTCCTGTAAGGATGTGTTAAGTGGAGCCAGTTTCGATGTTCTGGAAATCGATGGCGCATCCAATAACTCGGTTGATGACATAAGAGAATTACGAGATAATATCGGTTACTCTTCGATGGGAGGAAAATACCGGATATTTGTAATCGATGAAGTGCATATGCTTTCCAAACCAGCATTCAATGCATTGTTGAAGACCCTTGAAGAGCCTCCTAAGAATGTCATTTTCATATTTGCCACTACAGAACCACAGAAAATACCACAGACTATCCATTCCAGATGTCAGAGATATGATTTTCGCAGAATAGGAGCGGAAAAAATTCTGGAACGTTTAATTTACATATGTACTACTGAAAAGATTAATTTTGAGAGATCAGCTCTGATGCTTGTGGCCAGAAAGGCAGAGGGGAGCATGCGTGATGCTTTGAGCCTTCTTGACCAGGTATATTCATTTTGCAGAGAAAACCTTACCGAAAAAGAGGTACGCTCGGTTCTGGGGCTGGTAGGAATGGAGGTCTATGACCGGATCATGGATGCCATTGCTGCAAAGGATGCGGCTCCGGCTCTAAAGCTGGTGCAGGATGTGTTAGTTCAGGGATTTGATCTTCAGGAGTTTATTCTGGGACTTCAGGAACATGTGCGAAATCTGCTTTTTGCCAGAATCCCCGGGGCTTTGGAGAGCAGGGGTATAGAACTTGAAACCGATACCATTCAGAAATTTGAAATCTCTGCAAAAAGGTTTTCTGAAGGTGATCTGCTGCGGATGTCTGAAGTTATCAAAAAGGCAGAATCTGATCTGAAGTGGAGTGCCTTTCCCAGATTCGTTGCAGAACTGATGTTATTAAAACTAACATACATGGACAGTACTGTTACGGTGGAACAGTTAATAAAAGCTTTAAGTGATCCCAGTAAAGCAGAACAGTTCTCAGCAGAAATTATTGAAAATCTGAATACGCAATCAGATTCAAAAAAAAAATCAATCTGAAATAGAAAATATTCCGGATTTATCAAACCAGCTTCAGTTTGAACAAGTACCTGCTCCCGAAGAAAAAGACCCGGAAGAAATTGATAATCAGGTGGAAGAACCTGTCAAAGTACCGGAAGAAGATGCTTTAAAAGTATCAATGGAAGAATTAAAGGAGCGCTGGACATCTTTTCTTGAGCTTTTGTTGAAAGATCATCCCAACCTTGGTTCATTTCTGTCACTGGCAAGTATCAATTCGATTACATCACATAAAGTGGAGCTTAAATTTTCCAGTGAGTACCGTTTCCAGTACATAGAAGTAAACAAAAAACAGCATTTAAATCAAATAATACAGTCCCTTCAGAAGTTTACGGGCAGCCTTGTGGAGTTGCAGGTTACACTTGATGTAAATGCAGCGAAGCAGGAGGATAGCAATTATATTAAACAAATTGGAAATATACCATCAACAATAGATGACCAGATAGAGAAAGAACCAATAATTAAGGCAGTACTGGACATTTTTGATGGAGAAATCCTCAGTTAAGGAGATAGGATGTCTAAGAATATCAGTAAATTGATCAAGCAGGCACAAAAGGTTCAGGCACAGGTTATGAAAGCCCAGGAGGATCTTCAGAAAAAAGAGGTGGAAGGAAGTGCCGGTGGGGGCATGGTAAAGGTAGTTCTTAATGGTGCAAACCAGCTGGTTTCCATAAAGATCGATCCAGAAGTGGTTGATCCCAAAGATGTGGAAATGCTTGAGGACATGATAATTGCTGCACATGCAAATGCTCAGGAGAAAATTAAAGAAATGTCTGAATCTACATTCGGCAATATCACTGGCGGAATGAATATTCCAGGGTTATGAACAATCCCATAGAGGAACTTGTCAATGCTTTGTGCCGCCTTCCCACGATAGGGACTAAGAGTGCCTGGCGTCTGGCGCTTTATCTGATGGAGCAGCCTGAAGAGGATGCGGTCGCGCTGGGTGAGACAATTATAAATGTACGCAGAAAACTGACCAGATGTAAACTCTGTTTTAATTTCAGTGAACAGGAGCTTTGCTCTATCTGTTCTTCTCCACAAAGAGACAAGGGATATATCTGTGTTGTTGAAAAACCTGCGGATATATTTGCAATTGAGAAATCAGGCAGATACCGGGGTGTTTATCATGTTCTGGGAGGGGTGCTTTCCCCTTTAAATGGTGTGGGAATTGACAAGTTGAAAATTGCCGAACTGGAAAAGCGCATAGATTCGACATTACCTCATGAGTTGATAATTGCACTTGGTGGAAGTGCCGATGCTGAAACTACAGCGCTTTATCTGGCGCGTGTATTTAAAAAGAAGAATGTAAGGGTGACCAGGCTTGCCAGGGGATTACCCGCAGGAATGGAACTGGAATATGCCGACCAGATTACACTGGGACAGGCGCTTAATGAACGGATCGATATTATTTATGGCGAAGATAAACTCTAAATGGTCGTTGATTTATTGGATACGTAAAATAGGTGCCAGTCTTTTTTTTCTGGGATATTTTCCTTTTGCATCAGGGACCATCGGCTCACTGGTTGGTGTAGCCGGGATTTGGTATGCTCAGTCTAAAATTGGTGATCTGCATTCTCCCGAAAGACTTCCACTTTATTGGGGATCTATTTTTGTGCTGGTGGCTATCAGCATATTTCTTTCCTCTCGAAGTAAAGATGTATTCGGTAGTGATGATTCCTCAAGGATAATAATCGATGAGGTTGCCGGGCAGGTGATTACATTTTTTATGATTCCCATATCCATAAAAACACTTTTGATCGGCTTCCTTCTTTTCAGATTTTTTGATATTGTAAAGCCATTTCCAATAAATGATATGCAGGAGCTCGACGGCGGAGTAGGGGTTACTATGGATGATGTTCTTGCCGGAGTGTTCGCCAATATCTGTCTTTTTCTGATATTGGGTGGATATCAACTGATAAGATCGTACCTGTGATGCTTAGTCAATATATTCACTGGCTGGCCAAATACATTCATTCCCATATTCAGGAGATCTGTTTTGGTATAACTGCGGTTACCCTTATGGTAGCCGGACCATCTATCAATGGCTTATTGAAGCACATTACCAGAAGTATGCACTGGTTTTTCAGATATGTTTTCTTTGTCATTTTGTGTACTGCCGGATATGGATTTCTGTCACAGGTGATTTATCATGGGCTGAAGAGCTGGTTGCGGGGGCAATCCGGGCTGATGTTGGTGATCTGGACTTGTGCCATATATCTGATATTGGCCTGGTTTGCAAAAAGATTCAAGGACATTTAGCATCAAATACGAAAAACATTCGGGATATCGGCCTGGAGAAACTCACCATATTTTTTAGGATAAATCACCTGAAATAATTTGACAAAACAAATTTGTGTTGACCTTGTATAGTAATTGCGTAAATAAAAATAATAAATATTACATATAATAAATATTGCAAATAATAATTAAATAGTAATGATACAAATTAAATTAACAAAAAAAGTGATGAAAATCTATGTGCTAAATTGACGAACAAATGCAAGTAGTTGTTCCAATGCAGCTCGGGTAGCCTGGGTTCTTATCTCCTGTCGATCGCCCGAAAAAATGAATCTGAAGCTTTTAACCTTGTCTTTAAAGGATATGGCTATAAATACCAGACCTACCGGTTTTGTTTCTGTACCGCCTCCCGGGCCCGCTATTCCGGAAACAGAGATTGCACACTCGGTCTTGAATAGTTTACAAACACCTTCGGCCATGGCAATTACAGTCTGGTCACTGACAGCACCAAAATTGTCAAGCACATGTTGTGGAACGTTTAATATATCCTTTTTGATCTGGTTGTCATAAGCAATGACTCCACCCCTGAAATATGCGGATGATCCTGCTATTTCGGTTAAGGTAGCTCCGATCAATCCACCGGTGCAGGATTCCGCCACGGAGATTCTAAGATTGTTTGGTATTAAAAAATTACCGACTGCTTTGGATAGCTCTTCAATGATATTCAAAATTTATTTACCCTTTTGTAATTTAAATCAGATATAATCAGTGATAATAAGAAACAATAAGAGAGACTAACGGGATACAATATCAAAAATGAAATTAAAAGTTTCTTATCTGGATATGAATTATTGGTGTTTCACGAATTCTTCTTATCTGATTTGTTTTTTTCCTTATCAATGTTTTTATCTGATTTGATATTTATTCCTATTTTTTCTGATTATCCCCAATTTATTGGATAATTTAGGTTGACATGTATCTAGTTGGATCAACTACTGCGGCATCCAGAAAACCTTTTTTTCTTATGATACAGCTATCGCAGCTTCCACAAGCAAGCCCATCCGATGATGGATCGTAGCAGCTGTGAGTAATGCTGTAATCTATGTTCATGGAAATACCGGCTTTGATAATTTCAGCTTTAGTCAATGAGATCAGAGGTGTATGGATTTTTAAAATATGGTTTTGCACACCGGCCTTTGTGGCAAGATTGGCCATTTTTTGAAATGCTTCGATAAACTCAGGTCTGCAATCAGGATATCCTGAGTAATCTATTGCATTTACACCTATAAAGATATCTGTGCAGCCTAAAACTTCAGCCCATCCAAGTGCATAGGAAAGGAAAATGGTGTTTCTTGCAGGTACATAGGTGCTGGGGATCTCTTTTTGCGATTCGACATTGCGGTTTTTAGGTACATCGATATCTGCGGTAAGAGAACTTCCACCGAATGCTCTAAGATCGATATTGATTATTTTATGCTCAACTGCATTAAAACAGGAGGATACCTTTCTGGCACACTCCAGTTCTACAGAGTGTCGCTGACCATAGGAGAAACTCATTGCATAGATATCAAAGTGTTCTTTTCTGGCGAATCCGCAGCAGGTGGCGCTATCCAGGCCACCACTGACCAGAACTACCGCTTTTTTCATTTTTAAACTCCTCTCCGTTCACCCCAGATTAACTTATGCAGCTGAATGTTCAGTCTTACAGGTGCATCACACTCCAGAATCCATTCTGCAAGTGTCCGGGCGGAAATACCATGCATATTTGGTGAAAAGTTTATTATGTAAGATTGTAAATTATTTGCAGATATATGCTTAATCGCCCAGTCCAGATCGGATCTATCCGATATGACATATTTTAATTCGTCTTTATTAGTAAGTACGCTCAAATTTTTTTCCAGAAAAGAATCACCCATACCGCTGCCAGGGCATTTTACATCGATGATACGGTGGCAGTCTGAAGAAACTGCTGAAATATCACAGCTTCCGTTGGTTTCGACTAGAACTGTATAACCCAGTTCAAGAAATGCATTGCACAGATCCGGTGTGTTTTTCTGGATCAGCGGTTCTCCACCGGTTATTTCTACCAGTCTGGTTTTTAGTTTTGAAACTGATTGAACAATTTCATCGATACTTAGCTCGTTACCTTCGGTAAATGCATATGTAGTATCACAATATCTGCATCGAAGATTGCAGCCGGAAAGACGTACAAAGGAGCAGACCGTACCGGCGAAGGTGGATTCGCCCTGAATGCTTTTAAAAATCTCGCATACTAAAAGCTTATTCATAATAGGTGGCAGCATTACCCGGAGTTTCCTGTACTTCGACCCTGACTACGGTTCCGTTCCAGTCTGCCAGAGCTGCTTTAAGCTTTTGAAAGATGAAACGGGCAATATTTTCCGAGGAAGGGTTCAGATCCAGAACAGCATTGAGATCTTTATGATCAAACTGGCTGACGATTGTTTTAAGGTGATTTTTAAGGACTTTAAAATCGATACCGATTCCAGCGGCATCGAGGTCTTCGCATCTTACGGTGGCCTTAACCAGCCAGTTGTGCCCATGAAGGTTTTCGCAGGGACCATGGTAGTTTTTCAATCGGT
The DNA here is from genome assembly GCA_036260705.1 of Chitinispirillaceae bacterium. Classification (GTDB taxonomy): domain Bacteria; phylum Fibrobacterota; class Chitinivibrionia; order Chitinivibrionales; family Chitinispirillaceae; genus JAAYPC01. The sequence continues at coordinate 23,927 of DATAMG010000051.1, forward strand.
GCGCTGCTGAGAATTGAGTTTCGGTGGTTATTTCAAACATAGAACTCCCAAAATAAAATATTAAAAATATATTCAGGAAAAATTGGAGAATAATCAATCTGAAAGAGTAGAACTAATCCTGCCTTTTTTTTAGAAATCTTAAAGCCAGCTTTGCGATAGTGCTCGGAAAGCTTTAGTATTAAAATGCTGCATGGCATCGGAGATAGACTCCTGATCGGACTCCAGAACCATATGGTACTGGTTTGTCAAAATCGAGAATGCATGACAGGTGAAAGAGTATTTTTTGAGAGTTCTGGCTAATTGTTCAAGAAAGATGGTTTTAATTTCATCTTTTCTGAACATATCGAGATTAGCTACTCCTTTAGAGGAGACCTGGTAGATTACACCTGGAGCGACGATTCTGGGTTTAGTGCTCATGAGTGGTTCCTTTGTGGAGGGTGGTGTAGATAAGAAGCCGCAATTTTCATTCCGGAATATCCCAGAGTTGAAATTTTAAAGATTGTTTTTTTTACTCTGGGGTAAATCAGTGTACCTAACTCTTTTTTACATCAAAACACTCCATTAACACCAAACACAGATCCATCTTTCCCAAGACCATCTCAGGTTCCAATATCCTGATTTTAAAATCCATAATCTATTTTCTCCTTTTTAATACTAAAGCTTTCCGAGCACTATCGCAAAGCTGGCTTTAAGATTTCTAAAAAAAAGGCAGGATTAGTTATGGATTTTAAAATCAGGATATTGGAACCTGAGATGGTCTTGGGAAAGATGGATCTGTGTTTGGTGTTAATGGAGTGTTTTGATGTAAAAAAGAGTTAGGTACACTGATTTACCCCAGAGTAAAAAA
>DATAMG010000048.1:0-19397 GCA_036260705.1 Chitinispirillaceae bacterium
CTGGTACTGAGGTTGCCACTGTTCTTCCCGATCGTGCTGAGCGTTACTTCAGTACTGCTCTTTTTTAGTTCTGACAACCTGCTGAGAAGTTTTATTCTGACAGAAAATTACCTCTGGATATCCCTTTCTAAGCGTTCTGTGATGGTCGATTTTGGCATGACCAAGATCCTGAAAAGGAAGATCTTTTAAGTTGTTGAAGGCCTGTTCCACATCAATGGAATGATTGTGTAACTGATCTAATATTGATAACAATTGATGTTGATCCATATTGATATGATTCCTAAAAAAGAAAAAAGGAATATAACTTTAGTTTGTATCAGGTTGTCAGAACTAAAAAAGAGCAGTACTGAAGTAACGCTCAGCACGATCGGGAAGAACAGTGGCAACCTCAGTACCAGGATAACGTTTCAGCAGCTGGCGGGCTCCCCAGACATTTGCTCCTGATGAAATCCCTACCAGTAGAGAATTTGACAGAGCCAATTCCCGAGTAGTGCTGATCGCATCTTCATCCGTTACCTCAATTACTTCATCGATCAGACTCACATCAAGAATTGAAGGTATGAAACCATCTCCAATACCCTGAATCTGATGAAGCCCCGGTTCATGCCCCAGTAAAGCACTGTGTTTTGCAGGTTCAACAGCTACAATTTTAATTTTAGGATTGTGTTCTTTGAGAAAAGTTCCAATTCCCTGAATCGTTCCGGCACTACCTATCCCGGCAACAAAGGAGTCAATCTTTCCCCCGCTCTGCCTCCATAGCTCCGGACCGGTAAATTCATAATGAGCTTTGGGATTGTGAGGATTTTTAAACTGTTGCGGCATAAAAGCCCCGTTCTGGCGGGCAAAATCCTCGGCTACCCTGACAGCTCCCGCAACATTCTCATTATCTGGAGTTTCAATCAGGTGTGCACCGAAAGCACGTATAATGTCCTTGCGTTCCTGACTCATTCCCTCTGGCATTACGATAAAAACCTCATATCCTTTAGCTACTCCCACCATAGCGATACCTATTCCGGTATTGCCTGAAGTGGGTTCAACTATTTTCATTCCAGGTTTGAGCAATCCCTCTTTTTCTGCAGCTTCTATCATAGAGAGTGCGACCCGGTCCTTTATGCTGCCCCCCGGGTTTAAAAATTCTGCCTTAGCAATGATCTTTTCACCTCTGAGTGCTACCAGGGGAGTATTACCAATAAGATCCAGTATATCGGCTGTTTTCATAGAAGATTTCCCTTATCAATATTTATAACGAAGAAAATTAAAAATAATATTATCTTCAGAGATGACAACAATAGAAATGGTTATCTGCAAAAGACTTTGCACTTGCCAGTTCTGAATTCTGTATGTCTGAAAGCACTCTTTTTTTTAAGCATTGCCGGCCCGGGTTTTGAAAGTCAGTGATAAATCAGACATTGGACTAAAATTTGCAAATTCTCAAAATCCAATGAATCTGTAATGTGAATTAATATTGAGCTTAATGTAACATGTCAGTTATAGAATGAAATATTTTATATCAGATTTGTGTAAGGGTTTAAACCTGAAATCCACAGTTGAATACGGCTCATAAGCATTCAACTGTGGATTTCAGGTTAATAATTGTTCTGAAAAATCAGATAGAAATGGACTGGCGTTTTGCACAGAAACAATTATCGATTTATTCTACTGGTTTTGTTATGTCATTTTTACAGTATTGGCAATAGCGCGGTCTCGGGATTGGGCGATTGTTTTAAAGAGCTCCATAAAAGACTTTCTGTGCAGGCAACCTCCAGAATTGCATCCCTGAGCATTGATTCAACAGACGATGTGTTTAACACATTACTTAAAAATAACTCTCCTGTTATCAAAGTTTTTAGAGCAAATTCCAATGGAATAATTATTAATGAATCCACAAGGGAAAATGCCAATCATGTTATGCGGAATGTTTCTGGGCAGAAATGGTTTATTGAGGTCTCAAAAACTATGCGGCCCTATTACGGTGTTACCCGTGACTCCATTGGTCCGGTTTTCCTTTTCTGGGTCTATCCTTTACAAAGTACAGCCGGGCAATTTGCTGGTGCTCTGGCAGCAAAAATTGATCCTGCAGAAGCAGTTCGGTATGTGGAAGAATTAAAGCCAGTTTCTCTGAAACTGGAGATTAATGATAAAACAGTATTTACCAATAACTGGCACAATCCTCAAAATGTTGAGTCTATAAGCTGGAATATTTCCGAAGCGCTGGTTATTACCGGTTATTATAATCACCCAAACGGTAAGGCGGCTAAGCCGGAAAAAGAAACTCAATCAAAAGCACTTGCTGCTGATTCATCAAAGCCTGTCAAGTCCGATGTGGCTGTGTTTTCTGCTAAGGTGGATGTTAATAAAAAACATGCGAAAAGATCATTTTGGGGTTCTTTTCTTCTAATAATTCTGCTTAGCAGCCTCATTGTTGCAATTTTCTTCAGAATCGGTAAGAGATGGCATTTCCCAATCCTGAGAACAGGATTAAATGAAAAATGCAAAAATAAAGAAGTCTGCTGTCAGGGTGGTTTTGATGAGGTTATGGATCTTGTGGAGGATAATCTACCAAACGAAAAAAATGATTACCAGACAGCTTCTCAAACAGAAAAAACCGATGATTTAACTAACAGATCTTCAAAAGCCACAGAAGAAAAAAAGGAAGAAAAAAAATTATCCCTGGAACCGGAGAAAAAAGAAGTGGTTTCACCGGAACTGTTCTACAATCAGAAAAAAGATGACATTTTCAAGAAAGCACAGCTTCATTTTAAACCGGTACAGTCATTAGATCAGTCAAACTCCAAAACCACCGGAATCCGCGATGAAATCTATCGGGAAATTCATGGACAGATGATTCACTGGGTGGTTTGTGAAACTGCCAGATTATCCAATTGTCTGGATGAACTTACTGTAAGAATCAACCGTTTAGAGGGTACAGGTGAAAGTCCGGAACTGGAATCGATCAGAGAAGACGCACTGAAAATCTCCAGAGAAATCGATATATTCAGAAACAGTTTTTCTGATTCATAAGAATAGAATTGCTTTTAGCAGAATAAGAGGCGATTATTTTTATGTAAATTAATCGCCTCAGTCGTTTAGAGATTCCTCTCTGCAGATTCCATAGTCTGGGTTATCAATGTTGCTATAGTCATAGGTCCAACACCACCCGGAACCGGTGTATAAGCACTGCACTGAGGTATAGCCGAATCAAGATCGATATCTCCTACATTTCCCGGATGATAACCGGCATCAATAACCACTGCTCCCTTTTTAATCCATTCACCCTTAATGAATTTAGGTTTGCCCACAGCTCCAACTACAATATCAGCCTGTTTAATTATCGACGGAAGATCATTTGTTCTGGAGTGACATATAGTTACTGTAGCGTTTCTGTTAAGAAGCATTAGTGCCATCGGTTTTCCCAATATCGGGCTTCTGCCCACCACTACAGCATTTTTGCCTTCAAGCGCAATATTGTAGTGGTCCAGAATTTTCATGATTCCTGCCGGAGTTGCGCTTCCAAACGCCGCCTCTCCCATAGCCATGCGGCCAAATCCAAGGCAGGTTACCCCGTCAACATCTTTATTAAGAGCTATTGCATCAAAAGCATCCCGCTCATTTATCTGCTTTGGTACCGGGTGCTGAAGTAAAATTCCATTTACGTCCGGATCATTATTGAGTTTATTTATTTCACTAAGCAACTCCTGTGTGGTGGTGGTATCAGGTAATTCTATTTTGCGAGAAAGCATGCCGACTCTGGCACAGGCGTTACCTTTCATTTTTACATATGTGGCAGATGCCGGATCTGATCCGACCAGGATGGTGGCAAGCAGCGGAGTCTTACCTGTTTTTAATTTATATGCGTCTACCCGTAATTGAATGGATACTTCAACCGATTTGGCCAGACTTTTTCCATCAAGAATCAGTGCTTGAGAACTCAATTTCTTACCTCCATCATTAATGGTGAGAGTAGAAAATAATTTTTTTTGGTGAAATTTGTTTTAGTTATTTGCATAATTTCTTAATGAACAGCTTTTTTTAAGTGTACTCAGAAGATATTTTTACCAGAAACCCGAAATCTAAACTCCGCAACAATAAAAATTCAAAAAGAGAACTGGTGACCGATTAATGCTTATAGAACTTCTTTTTCAGAACACTCAGATTTTTTTACTTAACAGTAGATTATTCAGTACAAGTGTGGCCACAGTAATTTCCTTTATACTGGCATTGAGTCTTTTCCCACCATATATAAAATTTTTACGTCGTTTCCGGATGAGCTCCGAATTTCAATCCAAGGAGAATAACATTGAACCGGTAATGCCGGCGGGAATACTTTTTCTAATCATCGTGGCAATTACCACTGTAATCACGGTCCGAATTAACTCTTATGTAATCTCTGCTCTGATTATCTATATCTTTTTTGGAATTATCGGTGCTGTTGATGATATTGCCAAGGTTGCAAATAAAAGACGAATAGCCAGAGGCGAAATTTCAAAACAGGATTATCAATATAAAGCAGATGGCATTTCTGCAGGATTACGACTTTCGTTATATATTCTGATATCTGTGGCAGTAGCTGCTGCAGCATATCACTATATACCAAACATCAATGGAACTATAAATATTCCTTTTTTCAGTATTGCAAAAAAATTTCCCTATTTGCCATTCTGGCTTTTTATCCCATTTATGGCAATGACCATAGCTGTACTGGCAAACGGAGTTAACTTTACCGATGGTTTCGATACGCTGGCAGCTGTGCCATCGATTACCAGCCTTTTATTTGTAGGGGTCATCTCCTTTATCTCAAGTAACAGTACCTGGAGTAACTACCTTTTAATTCCTCACATTATAGGTTTACAGGAATTATTACCTCTGATCGGAGCAGTAATTGGAACACTGTTAGCTTACCTTTGGTTTAATTCTCCACCTTCCACTATCATTATGGGTGATTCAGGATCGGTAGGCTTAGGGGGACTGATAGGAATTCTGTTCGTATTTACCAAAGCCGGTTTTTTTATACCTATTGTCTGTTTCATATTTCTTTTGGAATTCGTTTCGGTTATAATTCAGATCGGTTACTATAAAATGACCCATAAAAGAGTTTTTCTTATGGCACCGATTCATCACCATTTTCAAATAATGATGCGAAACAGTGGCAAATTTGCAGGTGAATTTCAGATAAAATCGAAAATTATGTGGCGTTTCCATATTCTTTCGGTTGTAATGCTGGTGTTGGGGCTTGTTCTGTTTTTGAAAGTAAGATAGTAATTTGTCAGGCGTACCAAGTTTTAAGCAGCAATAAAATTAATCAGAAAGAATGGTTAAAGGATAGAGAACAGAAATTTTTAACTGATTGTTTTATTCTGATTATATACTATTATTATTTAATGATGGTAAAACAGTATAAAAATCCATTAGAATGAACTAAGATGAAAGAACTGCTGTCATACTACACATCTCCTGCCGGTAAAGAGTTCACCTTTGCTGCTGCAAGATTTGCCGGGGTAAATCCTTCGAGCAGAATCCTTGACATGGGTTGTGGATACGGTGAGGGTTCCTGTAATATAGCCTCGGAGTTTCGCTGCAAAATAACCGCCTGCGATTACAGTCAGGAAAATATTCAGTTTGCAAAGGATTTATCTGTGGAGCGCAATGTCAGCCATTTGATAGATTTTCAGATGGTTGACCTTACCAAGACAGATTTCAGTGAAACGCCTTTTGAACTGGTGCTTGCAGAAGGAGGGATCCTTTCTTATCTATCCAGGCCCAGGGGTTTGCAGCTGGCTTCATCATGGTTATGTTCCAGAGGGTGGTTGGCTTTTTCTGATCTGATTTTTTTAACCGATCAAGTACCGGATGAAATCAGAAAAATCTATGAAAATGACATTTATAAATATGAAAACGAACAATCTTACCGCAAACTAATCTCTGAAGCTGACATGGATACCCATTTCTTAGCCCTGGTTCCTCCCAGTGGATGGGACAACTATTATGCCCACATAGCCCGTCGTCTCGAAGATAACAAGGGCTTTTTTGCCGATAAACGGATCAAGCTGGCATTTCATCGGGAAATTGATACCTTCTACCGTTATGAAGGGTATAGGTATGTGGGGTATCTTTTCGGGATTTTACGTAAGAAAAAATAGGGACTGGGAAAACTCAAGAAGAGTAAACTATTCAACTTGCTGATTCATCATCTGACTAACCCTTTTTAAACTTTAGGCATGTGGGTATCGGATTTTTTAATGCCGGATTACCTTTTTTACTGAGGATTTTTTTTCTTGGTTTGTCATGTCCATAGCATGGAAAAATTTATGAAAACTGAAATAAGTCAAGATAGAACAGAAAAACTGAGCCTATATTTGTGTTGAGGTTTTAAAGGGATATGTAATTAAGATTTTATTTATTTTAGCAAAAGATGCTTCACAAAACCAAAATCGTATTGGAAATGCCGCCCCGATCGATTGAAGGTGAAAGAGAACCTTATGAAAAACCTTTTCAGTAAGTCCGGAATACTTATCATTTTTCTTTTCATTTTCGCCCATACGGAGGATATCTGGCATCCCTGTATCGGATTAAATAACCGCAATATTCTTGTTCCCAATGGGTTGGCGTATAAAAATCACACTCTTTACGTATCCATATGGGGCAGAGGAACATACGTTTCCGAAAATGAAGGACAGAGCTGGCGATGTTACTCTGGCGATCTGCCCCGTGAAGCTTTCATTACTGAGTTCGTAGTAACAGAAAGTGGTATATATGCAGTAATCCCCATGTCAGATGAAATTGGAAGAGACGGTATTTTCCTGACCACAAATAACGCCATGAGTTGGGATTACCTGCGGCAATGCAGACCGGATTATTTCTTCATAAAAGATACAAACGCTTATTTCCTGGAAAATGATACATTATTTATGGCTTCTGGCTCGATGGAAAACTGGTTGGTTATTGCTCCGCTTTTGCCGGTAAAAGAAATTATGGCAATGGATGTTGTTTCCAAATATATCTTCGCAGCCTCTTCATACGGACTTTATCGGTTTACACCTGGAGATAGTGTCTGGCAACGGCTGCCAATTCCGGATTCCGTTTGCAATGTAATAGCAGCTATTGACACGAATTTGTTTGTTGGGACGAAAAGTGGAATCTTCCATTCTACCAACATGGGTGATTCCTGGGAGCTCATTTCAATAGAAGCCGATTTTACCGTGCTTACTCCAATGGAAAATAAGCTGTTGGCAGGAGCCCGATATGTAAAGTTCGATACCGGAGGAGTCTTTTTGTACAGTTCTGACGGTAACGCCTGGAGCGGGAAAAGGATTATTCCATACAAAGATGAGGTTCGAGCTATTATCATTGGAGATACTAATATCTTTATAGGGACCAGTAGTGATGAAAGAACGAGTGATGTTTATTCCTATCCCAAATCGTTATCTGATTCTACCGGGAAACTTATTATGGGTACATCGATAATGCCGGGAATCGACTCAGTGTTAGCTATTGCAAATAATGGCGATGAAATGTTGGTTTCATCCTCGTTTTTGGGAGTATGTTATTCAAATAACAGAGGATATACCTGGGGTAAACCAAACACAGCTATTTCCAATGCTCGAATATCTGCTTTTAAAACTGTCGGTCAAACTAAAATTGCAGTAGGCAGTACCGGGTTTTATTCATCGAATGATGGCGGTACTAACTGGAGTTACACTTCCGTAAAAGGGAAAAAACTGGTGTGGCTCTCTGTTGATGGAACCGTATTATATGCAGTGACCCTGGGTGACACTCCCGGAGGGAAGCTTTTTCGATCATTAGACAATGGATTGAGTTGGGATTCGCTTCCTGTTGATGTTTGCAATATGCCGATTACCGTTATGGAACGGGCCATTTTTGCATATGAGTGTGGTGGTAATTTTTTAAAATCAATCGATTCTGGAAATACCTGGACGACGATTGACTGTTCTAAAGCTGACTTGATAGGGATTAATGCGGCTCTTGCAGTTGGTTCAAAGTTGATCCTGAGTACTTCGGAATCACGGGATACTACCGGAGGGTTTGTTTACAAAACAGGAAAACTGTTTCAATCATCGGATTATGGAAATAGCTGGGAGGAGATAGAGAAGCCTGGAGAAAAATTATCCTCGATAGGAAAGTTTTTCGACTGCGGACCATATATTTGCGCGATTACAGCTTCAACGGGTACTTACAGGGAATTTTTCATTTCTGCGGATACATGCAAATCATGGAAGACATTGAACGGTATCCCAAGAAAAACTGTTTTTGATTGCGCCGTTATAGCTGATAAACTTTTTATTGCAACTGAAGGTGGCCTGTTTTACCAGTCGTTAGTCGGTCTTGTTCCTGTTCCAGTTAAAGATAAAGATAACAATGGAGAAATTACCAATTACAAATTCACGCCATCAATTCATCTCAAAAACGGTATTTGCCGGATTAGCTATTACAGCATGGATACGCGCAGTCCTCAGATAGCTGTTTTCAATCTCTCCGGTAAAAAACTGCCTTTATCGTTTCGATGGACCCGTTCGCCAGAGGGTGTAAACAGTATCTCATCTGTCGAATCGCTGCAAAATGGCATCTATGTCATAAAAATCGATGATAGAGCATCAGGGCATTACTGTACGAAAGTAATTATGGCCAGGTAAAATGAGTAGACCACTTCAATAAGAAATTTTTAAGCCTATCAGGGACATCGGGAAATATGAAATTGACAGAATGGGATTGGATCAGCAGGCTAAAATAAAGAACACACCGGGATCAGTTGACAAGTTGATCCCGGTGTTTTAAAAATCATTTATTCACAAACTCCAAAACAATTCGCAGTATTCTTCTGATAGGCTCTGCAGCTCCCCAAAGCAGCTGGTCACCTACTGTGAATGCCGCCAGATACTGTGGTCCCAGATACATTTTGTGTAAACGCCCCACCGGTACCGATAAAGTACCGGAGACCGCTGCAGGAGTCAATTCCTTGAGAGTCGCTTCTTTTGTATTGGGAATAACCTTTACCCACTCATGATCGGAAGCGATCATGGCAGTAATCTCATCGATTGGCAAATCTTTGGTCAGCTTTATGGTTAATCCCTGACTGTGACAGCGCATCGCTCCAACTCGTACACAAATTCCATCGACAGGTATGGGTTGTTTTGTACCCAGGATTTTATTGGTTTCGGCATAGCCTTTCCACTCCTCTTTTGTCTGACCATTATCCATGGCTTTGTCGATCCAGGGAATGAGACTGGCTGCCAGTGGTGCACCAAAATTGGTGGTAGGGATCTGCGATCCTCTGAGTTCAGATGTAACCAGTCTATCGAGGTCAAGTGCAGTTGAAGAAGGTGAATTTAAAGTTTTTTCGGCAGATTTGGATAGGTATTCCATTTGTGAGATCAGTTCGATCATATTTTTAGCACCTGCACCCGAAGCAGCCTGGTAGGTCATTGATGAGACCCATTCAACCAGGTTTCTTCTGAAAAGTCCGGCAAGCCCCATCAACATAAGACTGACAGTGCAGTTACCACCGATAAAATCCTTTACTCCTGCCTGCAAACCGCGCTCGATTACATCATGGTTTACCGGGTCCAGTACTATGATACTGGATTCCCGCATTCTCAAAGTAGATGCGGCATCAATCCAGTAACCCTTAAAGCCATGATTTCTTAATTTATCATAGATTTCGGTAGTGTAATCACCACCCTGACAGCTTACTATAATATCCAGCGATGCCAGTTCCTGCAGATCGGATGCATCTTTAAGAGGAGGGACATCAAAACCCAGAGAAGGACCCTTTTCCCCAACCTGTGATGTTGAAAAGAATACCGGCTCAAAACCTTTAAAATCACCCTCTGCCTGCATCCTTTCCATTAAAACAGAACCGACCATTCCACGCCAGCCTATAAATCCCACTCTAATCATAAAAATCCTCTCTACAGAAACCTATTCGGGTTAAAAAGTCAGTTTAAAATAATTCAGAGCAAATAAAAAAGAAATTGCATGTACTTCAGAAAAGAGATTCATCTGGAAGTAAAATACCAATAAAAGAGATGTGGTACAAAGTGTATGCCGTTTGTACCACAAATCTGGATCATAATAAGTCTGAGGATAAAAAGACCGTTTATTCTCTTAAAGAAACAGGAGGTGATAGGATTTCCATCAAGATGACAGTCTTTTTCAGTTCTTTCTTTGTTATTTTGAAAACTGCATCTTCCTGAGAGGAGTAGTTATCATAAAATTTATTTAAATCCATCTGTTCCTGAGCCAAATTTTGTTTACTGGTTTTCCTAACAACCGAAATAGGGGTGCTCTCGACCTGTGGAGGTTTTTCTTCAACCGGTTCTTGCTCAGGAATTTGTTCACTCTCAGGCTCCGCCCCCATTTCGGTAAAGATATTTTCCAGCTTTTTTTTGAGCTCATCCATAGGATTGGAAACGGGAGTGGGGGATTTCTCATATGGTTGAGGCTGTTGATGTGGAAGTGGTTGAGGGCCAGGTTGTCCAGCCCCCGGCCGTTGTCGCTTCTTTTTACTGGCAGAAATTGAAGATAATGTCCAAATGATAAAAATTATAATTGGGACTATAATCTCACTCAAATTATCCATAATGATTAATCCTGAACTTTTAACCGTTAATTCCAGAATTCTTGTCTTTGTCGGATTCCTTTGCAGGCTGCCCTATTGATTCTCTCATCTGAGTATCAGCATTGATATTTTTCATTTTGTAATAATCCATAATACCAAGCTGCCCCTTTCTGAATGCCTCTGCCATGGCTAGAGGTACTTCAGCTTCGGATTCGACCACTTTGGCACGCATTTCCTGAACTTTAGCCCGCATCTCCTGTTCTGCGGCAATTGCCATGGCTCGTCGCTCTTCAGCTTTTGCCTGAGCAATCTTTTTATCTGCTTCTGCACGATCGGTTTCCAGTTCTGCACCAATGTTTTTCCCCACATCCACATCAGCGATATCAATAGAGAGAATTTCAAAAGCAGTTCCGGCGTCGAGTCCCTTTTCCAGAACCCTTTTTGATATGGAATCTGGATTTTCAAGCACCTGTTTATGACTGACTGCTGATCCAATGGTTGTTACTATACCCTCGCCGACACGGGCAAGTACTGTTTCCTCACCTGCGCCACCTACCAGACGGTCGATATTAGCTCTGACAGTAACTCTAGTCAATGCAGTTAATTGAATTCCATCTTTTGCCACAGCTGCAACTCTTGGAGTTTCAATAACTTTGGGATTAACGCTCATCTGTACGGCTTCCAGCACATTTCTGCCAGCCAGATCAATGGCAGCGGCTCTTTTAAATGGAAGAGGAATGTTAGCTTTGTCAGCGGCAATCAAAGCCTGAACAACCCTTAGTATATTTCCCCCGGCCAGATAATGTGATTCGAGTGCATCGGTTGTAATATCCAATCCTGCTTTGACTGCGGTGATTTTAGATTCTACGATAAGTTTAGGAGGTACCTTTCTAAAGCGCATAAAAACGATGTTTAAAAGTCCTACCCTTGTTCCTGAAAACAAAGCCTGCATCCATAAACTTATGGCAGATGCCACAAAAAGAAAAAGGATAAGTGCTGCAATGCCCAGAATCAACACTAAGAGAAATTGAGGAGCCATATCTATTCCCTTTCAGAATTAGTTGTTAACTTTTACCACAATACGGTTGCCATTAACAGCAGTTACTTTGATTGTTGTACTTTTTTTAATATACTCTCCGTTACTGACAACATCATATCGCTTTCCATTAATAATTGCAGTACCGGCAGGCCTCAGATCTGTAACAGCCATGCCATCCATTCCAAGAAGTGTCTGATGATCTTGAAAAAGAACTGTTACCCCATCATCACTTTTTAAGGTGGTTTTCAGAGTCGCAGGAGATGCGGCCAGAATCCTGATACCGATCCAGATAAGAACCGGAACCATTATCAAGTCAATAACTAGAAAAATGAACCCTGCTGTGATGGAAATTGAACTGAAAACCATAAAAAGGGAGTATCCGAACAACCCCAGTGCCGCAATGGTCAGCATTCCTGCGGAAGGTAGAATAAATTCAGCGATAATAACCACAATACCCAAAAGCTGCAGTAATACAGGCCATAGAAACTCTTTAATCATGCGTTGACTCTTCTGGTTACAACGATCCTATTACCGTTTATTTCACTTATAGTAACTTCTGTGTCTTTCTCGATAAATTCTCCTTCAGCAACTACATCTATAACTTCACCATTAAACATTGCTTTGCCGGCAGGATGTAACGCTGAACAAACGATACCATTCTGACCAATTAGAGCTTTACTGCTCAGGTCAGAATCGACTCTTACATCAATTAAGGTTGCCTGCAGATATGGTCCCTGAACAATTTTGCCCACTTTAGGAAATACATATCTGAAAAACAGAATGATAATGACCATTGATCCCAGAAAACTGGCTATTACTGTAATGAGGTTACTAACCAGCATCTTTGCCTGCCATGGAAATTCCGGTTTCGGGATGACAAAGTCCTGCAATGAAAGTACCATTCCTATCACCATAATCAGAATACCGGTTATACCAATCAACCCGAATCCGGGGGTGACAAAAATTTCTATTGCAAGTAAAACAGCGCCGATTGCCAGTAGTAGTAATTCTGTATAGTCAGCCAATCCGGTCATATATTGTCCGAAAAAAACTGCTGCCAGACAAATAATACCAATTATACCAGGTACACCAAAACCCGGTGTTTTCAACTCAATATAAAGAGCAGCAAATCCAATTGCCATCAGGATCGGTGCAATTGTAGCGATGAAACTGGCCAGTTTTTCGGACCAATTGGTTTGAATTCTGACTACTTCCGCATCCTTTAAACCCAATCTGCCAATCATTTCATCAAAACCGGAAACACTCATTGAAGAAAACCCAAGTTTCTGAGCTTCAACATCGTCCATTGTCAACAGTTCCGTGCTGCTGACTATATTTCTGGTCGAAATGATTTTCTTTTTTTCTGCAGGTTTAAGTTCTGAAAGCTGAATGGAATCAAGGTAAACAGTGGTATCAATGAATTTAACTTCATATACAGAAATCTCCTTTGTAACCATTGCTTCGGTGAGTATTTCCGGATAACCGTTTCTTTTGGCCAGGGTACGGAATTTTGCTCTTATTGGAGACTGAAATTTCTCACCCAGCATTTCCGGTCCTTTTTCTGAATAGGTCAGAGGAGCAACATCTCCAATGGTAGTACCATTCTTCATAATCAGTTTTTTCCCTGCAAGGGCTATAAGTGCACCTGCAGAAATTGCTTTGGTTTTCACATAGGAATAGATGGTGTCTGAAGAATTCATAAGTGTATCTACAATCTGAAATGCTGCATCCACCTGGCCGCCATAAGTATCTATCTCCAGAATTATTAATCTTTTGGGGTATTCTCTGCTGCTTTGCAGAGCTCTGCTCATGAATGCAGCCATAGAAGGGTCAACTGTACCGGAAACAGGAATAACTACGATGGTGGGGTTATTTTTAAAAGCTGTACCACTACTGGAGTCTGCTGCATTAACACAAATTACAAACAGGATTAAAAACAGACAGAAAGATTTAAACATTTTGATTCGTTTCGTTGGATGATCAAAAAAATATTGGAAATGCAGTAACTGAATAATAAAATATTGATCCCGGCATCATTTTTTGTCAAATGTTGGCTTTGATCAGAAAGTTCTTCATGACAGGTAAATTAACAGTATGATAAAATATTCTTGTTCATGAGCAGGATTGGTTTAAAAACCATATTCGATGGCTTTAAAACCGGACACTAGAAAGAAACGAAGGCATAACAGCAGAGAGAGAGAAGAGATGTATCGCACGCAAGTAGGCTATCCAAACGTATTGGCAATGGTTATGGCAGGGGGTGAAGGCTCCAGGCTTCATCCATTGACACAAGAAAGAGCGAAACCGTCGGTTTATTTCGGCGGGAAATATAGGATTATTGATTTTGTACTCAATAATTTTATAAATTCAGGCGTTTTTAAGATTAAAGTATTAACACAGTTTAAATCAGACTCACTTATAAAGCATCTGACTACAGGGTGGAACCTCAACCGTATGCTGGGCCAGTATATTGATCCTGTTCCAGCACAGATGAGAACCGGCAGGAAATGGTATCAAGGTACTGCAGATGCCATTTTTCAGAATATTAATCTTATAGAAGATGAGAATCCGGATTATGTGGCAGTGTTTGGTGCTGACCACATATATAAAATGGACATTTCGCAAATGCTGGACTATCACCGTCAGACTGGTGCAGTGGCAACTGTTGCCGCTATTCCCAGACCTATCGAAGAAGCTTCTTGTTTTGGTATTATTGAAGTTGACCCCAGTGGCAGAATGGTAGGTTTCGAAGAGAAGCCAAAAAATCCCAAGCCAATACCCGGAGATCCTTCAAAGGCTCTGGTATCTATGGGTAACTATATTTTTAATCGCAAATTTCTGGTAAGGGAGCTTTTCCACGATGCCGGTGTTGCTGCATCTTCTCATGATTTTGGAAAGGATGTAATTCCCAAGATTTACAATGATTATCCCATTTATGTTTATAACTTTTCTAATAACCGTATTCCTGGTGAAACTCTTGAGCAAAGTAACTATTGGGAAGATGTTGGCACATTGGATGCTTATTACGAGGCTAACATGTCTCTAAGGCATGTGTTTCCTGAGATCAACTTGTATAATGATCACTGGCCTATACGAACTGCACCTGCTCAATCCCCACCGGCCAAATTTGTTTTTTCCGGTGAAGGCGATGACAGAAGAGTTGGAGAGGCACTGGATTCCATTGTATCCGGAGGTTGTATCATAAGTGGAGGAAAGGTAATTCGCTCAGTCTTGTCCAGAGGAGTTCGCGTTCATAGTTTTGCTGTTGTTGAGGACTCAATTTTATTTCCAGATGTGGAGATCAGTGAAAAAGCACAGGTGAGAAGAGCCATTATCGACAGGGGGATAAGAGTTGGCCCTGGAGAGAAAATCGGATTTGATGTAGAAGAGGACAGAAAACGTTTTTTTGTGAGTGAAAGTGGTATTACGGTATTAGGGCAGACCTCTAAAAATCTTTATATTTCATGAATGTTTCTGTTTGGGATCGATTATTGCGCAAGAGCCGGATTTAATTATTATCTTCTGAGATATTATAATATATATAAGCACTCTTATTACTCATTTCATAAAAATGTGGCGAAAAGTGAGTGCTGTTATTTATCTTATTAAAAACAGGAATCAATTAAAACGGTTAAACTATGCTGAGCAGAACAGAAGAACTATATTTTCGGGATATTACCAGATATAGGGTTCTTACAGACCTAGAAGAACGGGAACTGGTTAAACGTGTTCAGATAAATGAAGATGGCGCTATAGATATCCTTATTACTTCAAATCTGCGGTTTGTGGTAAGTGTAGCCAGGCGCTACAGAGGAAGAGGGTTAAGCTATCTGGAATTAATTAATGAGGGAAATGTGGGCCTTTTGAAGGCTGCTCGCCGTTTTGACCTCAATATGAATGTTAAATTTATCTCCTATGCAGTTTGGTGGATCCGCCAATCGATTCAGAAAGCACTTTTTGAACAGGCTGGAACCGTTCGTATTCCACCAAACAAAATCGCTCTGATTAACCGCTTCAAACAATCTCTGGAACAGAACAAGGGGGATTTTGATCAGACTCTGGCTATGGATGAGTTCAAGTCTTACGCAATTGAAATCATCGAAATTCTAGAGAAACTTAAAGGCATTTCCCTGGATGCTCCTATAAGCAGCAGTACTGATGAGGAATCCGTAAAAACTCTTCAGGATATGCTGGGACAGGAACCTGATCATGATGGGGAAGAGGAACGGCTGGAGCTGGGAAGAGTGCTTGATAGCGTACTTCAGAATGTAACCAGCAGGGAGGAGCGGATTCTGCGGATGTATTACGGAATCAATTTTTCCCGTCAATTTACCCTGGAAGAGATTGGCAAAGAACTGAAACTTACCCGTGAACGTGTAAGGCTTATAAGAGATCGCTCGTTACGGAAACTATATCAGAATCCGACTTCCCGGGCTAAACTCTCTGCTTATATGAACAGCCCCTGGCATTGATCACTATTCCGGCAGGTATGATTATAGATATGGCGAATTACTTTCGCTGCTCTGCTCCAGACTTAATCGAAATTTTAAACCCATGTTGAAAGTCACGTTCCTCTTTTTTTCCAAAAATTGCCTCGTATGAGGCATCAAACCGTTTTCTATCAACCTTGCGGTAAGTATCACCTTTTCCTGCACCACTCATAACAATTCCTTTTTTGAAATTGCTATAAAATAGTTTCTGGAGCTTTTAGATAGAATGACAAATTTCAAGCGATCGATCTGTGCTATCCAGTGAGACTGAAGCATAGAATTATTTTCACTACGATGTACTCTTAATTAAATTGTACATTATTCCAACATAGGCAAATGCCTGCACCCGGCGAAGCTTCTCAAAGAAGGATGGGCAGGCCGTTTTTTATTACCCGGAATCTCTCCCTTAAGATCCTGGAATTGATTGGTGTCCAAAAAAGCAGCAAAATAAAATTTTTTGTATAATTCTGTTCTCCCGTTGAACAATTTTTTAAATCTTCATGTTATTTCAATCTCAAGCAGGTTTATAATAATAATTTTACTTTTGAAAATTACTTCAGATTCTGAAATTTTTCACCAGGCATGGAAATTGCCTAAAAACTCTAAATCACAATTCGCAAAAACCCTAAAATAGTACACCTGTTTTTAAGGAGGTTTCATGTTTAAAAAAAAAGAAATATTAAGAAGGGTAAAGTGGCGGTTTTGGGTTACAGGATTTCTGGGAATTTCTATGTGGAGCAGTTACGCAGCAGAAGTGAACCCTATGGTGGCAGCAGGTAGTTTTTATATTATCGGTTTAAGAGCTGACGGAACTGTTGCGGCAACCGGAGAAAATTACAATGGAGAATGTAATGTTAATTTATGGCATTCAATAATTGCAGTTTCTGCGAAGTGCCAGCATACCATTGGTCTGAAATCAGATGGTACGGTTTTGGCGACTGGATATAATTTCTTTGGACAATGTAATACCGGTTCCTGGAGTGACATTGTAGATGTTGCTGCAGGTTATGGCCATACTGTCGGTTTGCGATCCGATGGAACGGTAGTAGCAACTGGAATCAGAGGGCCTCAATGTAATGTAAACTCCTGGAGTGAAATTACAGCTGTAGTAGCGGGAGTAGAACATACATTGGGTTTGAAAAAAGACGGTTCAGTTGTAGCGGCTGGATATGGCAGTGAATGTGATGTCAATTCCTGGAATGAAATAACCGCTCTGGCGGCAGGACGTAATTTTTCTGTGGGTCTGAAATCTGATGGAACAGTTGTGGCGACTGGTAATAATATGTTTGGTCAATGTGATGTCGATTCCTGGAGTGGAATAATCGCTGTTGCGGTGGGAGAAAATCATACAATAGGTCTGAAAGAAGATGGTACAATGGTGGCGACTGGCGACAATAGATATGGCCAATGCAATGTAAATTCATGGAGCGGAATTGTTGCTATCGCAGGTGGACTTAGTCAAACTATCGGACTGGAATCAAAGGGGACAGTATTAGCGACTGGAAGCAATGATCTGGATCATCAATTCAATCTTGGAACATGGAATAAATTTACACCAGATGATTCAGTGGGTTGGTATTCAGCCGATCTGATATTTGACCACCCAACTGTGGCGGCAGGAAATCATGATTTTCCAGGATGTAATATCGATTCATGGCATAACAGTAAGAAATTGGTCTTTACAAAACCGGAAAAGATACTTGGATTTCTTACCGGATTGGTATCGGAAGAGAAAATTTCCGCTGATATCAACGCATTGACTTCATTTCAAACCAGAAACACCTATTCTCCTTATATTAATGATGTTGCAGATTGGGTAAAATCCAGATTTTCCCAAATCGGTTACAGCGGAATTTATGATCAACATTATACAAAAGAAGGATTAGAACTGCGTAATATAATTGCAATGAAAAAAGGTTACGGCAAGACAGGAAAGGTGATATTAATCTGTGCACATTATGACTGCACAATGGAAGAGTATACAGATGGTCAATCAATGGCTCCAGGTGCAGACGACAATGCATCCGGAATGGCATCATTGATCGAACTGGCCAGAATAGTAGCAAAAATAAAGATTTTTGAAGATATTTATTTCGCAGCCTTTTCCGGTGAAGAACAGGGGTTTTGGGGCTCTTCGGCTTATGCACAATATATAAAGAATAATAATATCAATTTGCAACAAGTAATTAATATTGACATGATTGGATATGCACCTGATGGCAACAGTATCATTATTGAACAGGATGAGGGTAATGAGGTGGAGTCCAATGATGAGCCATCTGAGAAATTTGCCGCTAAAATGGCTCAGATGGCTGTAGATTACACCGATTTAACGGTATCGTTTGGGGAGATATACGAAAGTGATTATATGCCTTTTGAAGAACTGGGATATGTTTGTGTGGGGGCTTATGAAGCAGAAGAAAATCCTGATTATCACTCCACCAATGATGTTGTTGAAAATTTGAACATCCCATTCATTGCAGAAGTAACTAAAATGGTTTTAGCTACAGCTTGTCATGAGGCATTGAAATTACCCAAAGCCTGTAAATATGTCTGTAATAACTGGGGTAAATCACATTTTAAGCATAAAAAAAGGCGGCACAGTTGTGAGATAATTAACCGGTACAGTATGACCCACTGGAATCATTAACAAGCACTATGGTAAAATCGAGAAAAAGATGAGAGGCGGAATTTTTGTTTGTAGGCACTGTTAAGACGGACTGTTTTTATAAGATTTCCAAGGACACCCTAACAGACGAACTATTTTAATCGGTTTATAAACGTATAGTTATGAGTTAATGATCCAACAGAATTGGAATAATAGGCCAGACAAATCAATTAATTAGAATTCAGCTAACTTGTTATTGATTGGCTGAATTCTAATGAAATAAGAATGTGTATAAGTGGACAATTCCTCTGAAGTTATTGTCGATAAAATCAAGGATGGCTTGTAGATTTCAATTAAGTGAAAACGGCTGCATCGATTGCGGCATCTCTGCGGACTAAAACAGCGATCGGTGAGATGGTGGTGCCAAGATACCTGGCAATAACCGACTGTGGAACAAGCTCCTTTATATGTGAGAGATAGCAGAATAAGGCGCGCGCATCGGAACGGCTGTTTTTTCTTCCTCTTTTTTTCAGTTCATCTATGGTAATATAGTAATGAGCACAGACTTTCTTTGAAATTGTTTCTAACAGGTAAGGGTAATCAGCTTCACGATGTTTTCTGTGCAGGCTTTCTTTAAACCTTTCCAAAGCATCAATTGCGAAATCAGGATCACCAATGACAGCAGGC
>DATAMG010000061.1:0-40160 GCA_036260705.1 Chitinispirillaceae bacterium
GCAATTATTGCCCATGTCGACCATGGTAAAACTACTCTGGTTGATCAGCTTTTCAAACAAAGTGGAATGTTCCGTGAAAATCAGAGTGTCGCAGAGCGATTAATGGATTCTATGGATCTGGAACGGGAACGGGGTATAACCATTGCTGCAAAAAATGGATCTTTTCGGTACCGGGGACATCACATCAACGTTATTGATACTCCAGGCCATGCTGATTTCGGAGGGCAGGTTGAGAGAATATTGAAGATGGCTGATGGGGCTTTATTATTGGTGGATGCCAAAGAAGGGCCAATGCCGCAGACCTATTTTGTGTTGAAAAAAGCATTATCACTATCATTGCCGATAATTGTAGTTATAAATAAAATCGATAAACCTGCAGCCCGTCCGGTATGGGCTATTGACCAGGTTTTTGATCTTTTTGTTAAACTCAATGCACCGGATCATATACTGGATTTTCCTGTAGTGTATGCATCTGCCAAGGAGGGTTATGCCCGCAATGACCCCGATGAAGATGGAATGACATTTGAACCCTTGCTGGACAAGATAATATCTCACATTCCGGCACCCGAGGGTGATCCTGATGCACCATTGCAGATGTTAATCAGTTCTATCGATTATTCTCCATACCTGGGAAGACTGGGAATCGGCAAGATTACTGACGGCACCTTAAATGTCAATAAAGAGATTGCAGTTGTGCTTCGTGATGGGATGCTGGTACCTGCACGCATTACCAAAGTTTACAAATTTGAAGGTGTTCAGAAAGTGCCGGTTGAGATGGCTGGGGTGGGAGATATAGTGGCAGTCGCTGGTATGGAGGAGGTTACCGTAGGGGTAACCTTTACTGATCCGTTGCAGCCAAATCCATTGCCGCCAACTGTTATTGATCCGCCAACCATTTCCATGAACTTTATTCCTAATGATTCTCCTTTTGCGGGTAAAGAGGGTCGATTTGTGACTTCCAGACATATTCAGGAACGGCTTGAACGGGAAATCCTTTCTGATGTAGCACTGGTAGTTGAGGAGCTTAATAATACCATCGGATATAAAGTATCCGGGCGCGGTGAGCTGCATTTATCCATTCTTATAGAGCGTATGCGTCGTGAAGGATACGAGTTTCAGGTGACCCGTCCCCAGGTTATAATGCGTGAAGAAAATGGCACGAAGCTCGAGCCTTACGAGGAGCTTACTATTGATGTTGATGAGAAATATATGGGCGTGGTTATCGAAAAAATAAGTGTACGCAAGGGAATACTTTTGCATATGCAGCAGGAGAATGGACTTGCCAGACTGATATTCAAGATCCCCACCAGAGGGCTTCTGGGATATCGTTCGGAGTTTTTGACTGATACCAGAGGTATGGGCACTATGAATTATGTATTTCTGGAATATGGCTCTTATACTGGTGAGATCCGGACTCGTGCAACCGGAGTTTTAGTAGCAAAGGAGACATGCCCAACAGTAGCCCATGCACTTTTCAATCTGCAGGATCGTGGAATAATGTTTGTAGGCCCAGGTATTAATATCTATAGAGGACAGATTGTAGGAGAACACTGTCGTTCCAATGATCTGGTGGTTAATCCCGGTAAAGAGAAAAGGTTGACAAATATGCGTGCTGCCGGTTCGGATGAGAATGTTATACTTACTCCTCCCCGGGAGATGACTCTGGAAGACTGTATTTCTTATATCAATGATGATGAACTGGTAGAGGTAACCCCTAAGACTATACGATTGAGAAAAAAAGGACAGGTTTGATTTTTTATGACATAAACGGGCAGCTACATAATAGTGGCCCGTTTTTTGCTATAATTTATAGTAATGTTATAAAACCGTTTAATTGAACAGCAAACCAGGGGCTAAACGTGAGAAACCCGAAAGTCCTTTTAGTCGAAGATGATGAAACCACACTTTTAGGTTATTCCAAATATTTATCCATTAAAGGTTATTACATCAAAACTGCAAACAGTCTAGCACTGGCCAGGCAGATGCTGGCTGCAGAAAATTTTGATGCTGTGCTGCTGGATCTGAAATTACCGGATGGTTGCTCTTTGCATCTAATAAAAGATATCTGTATCTCAAATGATTCCACTGCAATAATCATAATTTCCGGAATAAGTGATATTTCTACTGCTGTGGAAGCCATGCGGTATGGTGCTTTCAACTTTCTCACAAAACCGGTTGAAATGGAGGCTTTGGAACTCAGTCTTCGGAATAGTTTGCAAGTAGAAGAGCTTAAAAGACGGGAACAGATGCATAAACGTTTACTTCCTGAAAACCCTAAAGCCTATTTTGGCGCAAGTGCTGAAATTGAGAAGACAATTGAGTACGCCAGAGTCGCTGCGCTAAATGATTCCATCGTGTTACTTCTGGGGGAAACCGGTACCGGCAAGGGGGTTATGGCCAGATGGATTCATGATCACAGCTCTAGAAAAAACGGCAATTATGTCGAGCTAAACTGCTCCAGTTTACGTGGAGAAATATTACGTAGTGAACTTTATGGACACACTAAAGGAGCTTTTACTTCTGCAATTAAGGACCGGGATGGCCTGATTGAGATTGCCGATGGCGGAACACTGTTTTTAGATGAAATCGGTGACATGGATGCAGAAGTGCAGGCTGAGTTGCTCAAGACAATTGAGGAAAAAACTTTTCGCAGAATCGGAGAGAATAAAACCAGAAGCAGTAACTTCAGGCTTATCTGTGCAACAAATCGTAATCTTAAACAGGCTTCTAATGAAGGCCATTTCCGCATGGATCTTTACTATAGAATATGCGTTTTCCCAATTGAGATTCCAGCTTTGCGAAACAGAAAGAGAGATTTGCCTGGATTATTGACACATATTCTTAACAGTTTCGGCTTTGATAAATATCCATTAGATAATTCGGTCGTTGAACTATTATCCAGATATTTCTGGCCTGGTAACATTAGAGAACTTAAAAATATGGTGGAGCGGGCGTTGCTATTATCCCAGGGTAAACCACTTGCGGTTGAACATTTTCCAGGTTTACTTCATATCGGCAATTCTGCTGAAAAACATCAAACTCCGGATCAATGGAATCTGGAAATCCTGGAAAAAAAACACATCCTAAAAGCTTTGAAAACTTTTGGGGACAAGGCAGAGGCCAGTAAGGCTCTTGGTATCTCTTTATCATCACTCTACAGAAAAATTGAAAGTTATAAAGATCCTATTACCGCCTGAGCTTTTTTCTTATATCTGCTCTCTGCATATTCCCTCCTATTATCCTGAATTTTGTTGCATAAAGGGAATTTCTTTTTTTTTCCGATTCATGTTTTTTTTAAAGATGAAAGCTTTTATATTAACTACTGGTTCTATGGGGTAGGTTGTAGAAGTCCCGTAAAAAAATTGGCCTGGGTCAGAGCTATTATTACTATTCTTTTCTATCCAGTTCGCAAAATTTAGGTTTAAAGTCCGTATCTCTTTTCTCATTTTTCCCAATTCAATTCCCAATTTTTAGAAAATGGCTCCTGTTAGTGACATTTGAAGCTGACTAGGTAGCTAAACATTCTTTCTATGATTGTAACCATTTATTTGGAGCAAATAGATATGGAATATGTTATTCGTGTTTTAGCAGTGGAGAGTTCGGATGAGAATGTTGCAATGCTGAAGGTTCTATTATCCAGTGATGGATTTGATGTCTATGCAGAACGGGTTGCGACTGCGGAGCTTATGTCGGAGCTGCTTCAGAAGAAAAGCTGGGATCTGATAATTTTTAGTAATGATATATCTCAGTTTTCTTTGGAAAATGGCATTAGGATCGCCAAAGAGAATAATTCTGATATTCCTTTTATTGTGATTTCGTCAAGGGCTGATGAGGAAATTATAGTTCATGCATTGCGTTTAGGGGTAAATGATTTTGTGAGCAGGGAAAAGTATTCCCGATTACTATCTATAGTTCGAAGGGTTGTTACAGATTTTCAGGTTACGCTTCGCAAACGTTCAAATGAACTCAATGTGTTAAGAAGTGAGGAACGTTACCGTAGAATTACTGAGAGCATTACAGATGTCTTAATAGTTCTGGATTCGGATCTTAGATGTTGTTATTGGAACAAAGCCGCTGAAAACCTGACTGGTATATCTACCAGATCTGCTATGAGTCGCCCTTTCTATGAGTTGTTTCCGGAGAATCCCGGTATGGAGATTCAGTATATGCTTAAAAGTGTTATAGAGCATCCAAAAACTACCCTCTCCACATTTATTATGATGAAAGAGGAACGGGAATGCCATTATGAAATCTGTACTTATCCTAACCAGAGTGGTCTTACTCTGATTATCCGACAGATTCCACAGTACCAATTTACCCAAGAGCTACTCAATCCTCAGGCTGAAAAAAACAATCAGCTGACTCAGAGCCAAAGATTGCGCATTCTTGGATTGCTGACATCTGGAGTAGCACATGAAGTACGCAATCCTCTAAACGCTATTTCTGTTGTTCTGGAAGCACTCTTTCAGGAGCTAGGCGATAAGCCGGATTACCTGCTCTATAAAGATCATGTTTTTACACATGTGGAGAGGTTGACTCGTCTGATGCAGGACCTTCTGGAACTTGGCAAACCTATTGAACGCTCCAAGGTTATGATAATTAATTTTTCAGACCTGATAAAGGAGTCGGTAGCATTGTGGAAAAGTTCTGGAAATCATAGTGGGCATCATGTAGAAATACAAATGTCAGAATTGGAAGATGAGATTAAAATTAAGGGTGATCCTTTGAAATTACAGCAGGTTTTCATGAATATTCTTGAGAATGCTTCACAACACAGCCCCAAAGGAACTATTATTAATCTATGTATACAAAAGGAAAGCAAAATTGTAAAGATTTTAATCTGTGATCAGGGGAGTGGAATTAAAGATGATGATCTAAAGCGCATATTCGAGCCTTTTTTCACTACCAGGAAAAAAGGAACCGGTTTAGGGTTGGCCATAGTAAAACATATTCTCGAAGTACATAATGGGACTGTTGCGATTCGCAACAGCAACCCTGGTCCAGGCTGTACTGTGGAAATAGAACTTCCGTTGTATCAGATAAGAAAAACCGGAAAATCCAGTGTTGCTGAACCTGTTCAGATGATTACAGTATAGAAAAAAGGGCGATCAGCTGATCGCCCCAAAACTTATGCCCTGGGCGTACCTCCCCGTGGTCTTGCTGCACCACCCTGAGTGCCTGCCCTGGCAGCCCACCAGATGGCTATGCCTACTATTACCAGAAGCATTACTACCCAAAACCACCACCATCCTGTTGCTGCTGCACCATCTGCAGCTCCATCAAGCATTCCGGTATCTTGCATAGTATCTCTTATTTGTGCAAAAATAATAGTGGGTAAAAATAAAATAGCAGCTATATAATATTTAAACCATTGCCAAAACATAGTTCCTCCTTGCGAAATTGAGGATTATTGCTTTTAACAAACTGCAATTATCAGGCCGGTTTCAAGCAGCTCTCTTGCAGGCAGGGCCATTTTCTTGAGAATTCAATTGAAGCTTTTGCTCCAGTAATGCCTGGTAATCTCCAACATAGCGCAATTTGAGGAGTTCCTCTTCCTCAAATTCAATTCTGTAGTGTGATTCCAATTCAAAAGTGAAAAGAATCCTGTCGTGTGCATTTCGTTCCAGTGTATCAAGCCGGGTTCTTTTGTTGATTAATTTACGGTTGACTGAAAAGTAGACAGATACAAAATCCATGAAATCTTCACTCATAAGTGGCTGCCTTAACTATAAATATGCTTCGGATATCTAAAAATGATTCGAGTAAAAACCAAAAAAATTGCTTTTTTATGATCTAACTGCAATAGACGGCGATGATAGACGGTGGTACTTCCACGGTATTATATTAAGAGCCATGAAACGCATCATTTTTCATGTTGATATGGATGCTTTTTTTGCCTCGATCGAGCAAAGAGAAAACCTTCAATACCGGGGGAAACCTCTAATTGTCGGCGCTAAACCTGGAAATCGTGGCGTAGTATCTACAGCCAGTTATGAAGCTCGTAAATTTGGAATCCATTCTGCAATGCCTATAAATGAGGCATACAGCAGGTGTCCTCAGGCAATTTTCATTACTCCGCGAATGGAGGTTTATGAAAAGGTTTCTGAAGCTATCATGGAAATTTTTGAGCAGTTTTCGCCTCAAGTTGAACGTGTATCGGTTGATGAAGCCTTTATAGACATGACCGGAACAGAAAAACTGTTTGGACAGCCATTACTTGCGGCTGGTTTGATCTCCGGGAGAATCCGTCAACAACAAGGTCTCACAGCTTCAATCGGAATTGCTCCAAATAAGTTCGTGGCAAAAATAGCCACTGAAATAAATAAACCAAACGGTATAACCTGTGCTCCATTTGATGATGATGAATTGATTCAATGGCTTTCTCCATTACCGGTAAGAAGAATGTGGGGGGTAGGCAGAAGAAGTGAAGAGATCTTTAACCGGTGTTCAGTATCCACTATTGGGGATATGCAAAAACTCTCACTGGATTATCTTTATGATCGCTTTGGCAAACAGGGGGTTAGTTTTTATTATTTGTGCAGGGGTATTGACCATCGGCCTGTGATCAATGAGAATTCAGTAAAATCTATTTCCAGGGAACACACGTTCAATGTTGATTCTTTCGATAAACAGGAATGGAAAAAGGTATTGCACGCTTTAGCCCAGGATGTGGCAAGACAGGCAAGGTACCATGGAGTTAAAGCCTCTACTATATTTCTGACCTATCGAAGACCGGATTTCAGTCGTCATACACGTCGCCAATCAATAGCTGAACCAACCAGTCTGGCCAGGACTATTTATGAAATTTCTACTGAGATTCTGGATAGTCTTGATGAAAGATGTTTTCGTCTGATTGGTGTTGGCATTACCGGGCTTAACCAGCAGTTTCAGACCGATCTTTTTCATTCATTGCAAGCTACTGAAACACTTGAAGCTTCTGAGATGGCTGTTGACAAAATCAATGCCAGATTCGGAGCTGGTGTAATAAAAAAAGGTTTGGAGATAGCTCAGGAAAATTCCAAAAAGAAGAATATAGGCAGAATGCGAAAATGAAATTATAATTAACTTTTCTCTGACTATGTGGAGCTTTATTATTGGTAAACAAAAAAAGCCAATATGGGAAAAATGGAAGAGGATGTTTATGATTAGTGTTATTACCTGCTGGAGCAGGCCTGTTGCCGATACGATTCAGGAAAAAAATATTGCAAAAACCATCGGGGTTGACCATCAGTATATTATGGTTGACGGAAGCACTGGGATCGGGTTGGCAGAGGCATACAATCAGGGCTTGGCACACGTTAAAGGAGATATTGTGGTTTTAATTCCTGAAGATGTGCTTTTTATGAAACCGAACTGGGGAACTGTTTTGGAGAAGAAATTCGCTTCAGATCCTTGGCTGGGTGCTGTTGGGGTTGCTGGTACCCAATATCTATTTGCTGAAAAGTACTCCTGGACCGCAGCTGGCAGGCCATTTATCAAGGGCAGGGTTGTACACCATTTGGAAAATGGTGATTTTTTTGCAGTGGTTTTCTCCCCGGAAAATGGCGATTTTCCGGTTGTGGCAATTGATGGAGTATTTATGGCAATTAAGAGTTCGATTCTAAAGGATATTGCTTTTGATGATGAATGTTTTAAAGGGAACTGTTTTTATGATCTGGATTTTTGCATGCAGATAAACCACTCACATCGTTTGATAGTAACAACAGAGATAGTATTAAAAAGACGCCATGTTCTCTCTTTTGATAAAGTCTGGAACAGCTATGGTCAGCAGTTTTTAGCCAAGCATGCAGCCAATCTTCCGGTCAGTTGTACCGATACCATTCCTGATCCGCAAAATTTTATTTCCAGTCAGGTTGTTAATCTTAAAGGCAAAGCTCCAATAGAAACAATTTGTTAGGTATTTCAACTCTTTAAATATCTCGGTACTGAAATAGTGTACTTATATCTCTGGTTCATTCTATTAAACCAATAAGGGGATAGTAGACTGAACTTCGAAGTCATAGCAGGTTACTATCTTACTTGGGATTTGTAATTTCACAAATAATGCAGACTTGAATTTTTTCATAAAAATGCATCTCAGAAATTCTTAAGTTAGGAGATCCATGAGAACACTGTTTTTTTTATTGCTTCTAAAGGTTTTGTGGAGCAGTGCTGGCGCGACACTGAAGATACAGGAAATTCGAACAGCATCCAATAATATCCTGGTTGTTTTTTTACATAGTAATGTAGTTAAAGAAAATGAAGTCGATATGGAAAGTTCAGTCTGGAAAATAAATGGGACTGCTCCATTAAATATGTATCGATATACGATGGAATCGGATTTATGTGATCATTATATATATATGGAAACAGCAACACTGGTGGAAGGTGAGCAGTATCTGATAAATACTCCTTATGGAGATACCACTGTCACTTTCAATGATCATTCTATTTTTTGTGAATCAATTAAAACCAATCAGGTCGCCTATAGTGCTCTTACAAAAACTAACTTTGCAAATTTCTCCATCTGGTTGGGTAATGGTGGAGGTAAGCAGATAACGGGTGCTCTTCCTGAATATGAAGTATTTGAGCAATATACCGGTAAAAAAGTGATGGAAGGTGTTCTCAAAGAAATCGGAGAAAATCCATCCTCTGGTGATTTTGTTTATAAAATCGATCTTTCGGAAGTTTCTGAAGGAGGACCTTACAAAATTGCTGTTAAGGGATATGGTTGTTCGTATCCTTTTGGTGTTGGAGGGCTTTTCTCAAAGCGTCTGGCTTACACCATGTTTCGTTCATTTTATTATCAGCGATGTGGTTGTCCGATTAAAGCTCCTTACGGGATGGAAATAAGACAGAATCCATGTCACAGCACAGTCTATGATGTTGATGGACCTATTGAAGAAGCAAATATAGAAGTAACCGGGACTGAGCCCACTTTTAAATGTTATGGTGGATACCATGATGCGGGGGATGCTGATCGTCGTGCGTATCATATGTCTAATCCTATTGTCAACCTGATGATCTATGAAGCTTTTCCGGATCTTTTTTATGATGGGCAGTTTAATATCCCTGATAAATTTGATGAGAACTATAATGTAATTGGTAATAAAAACGGAATACCTGATATAATAGACGAGGCTGTGTGGGGTACACTTATCTGGGAATATCTGCAGAATGAGGATGGAAGTATTCACTGGGGCACAGAAACACAAGGTTATCCGGAGCCATTTAATGCACCATTGGATAAGGACAGTAAAAAATATGGAACAGTAAAGACTGATAATCGCGCTGCGGCTGTCGGTGCCGGCCTTTTCATGCATCTGGCTCGAATAATTAAACCCTATGATACCACTTATTCCAGAAAACTGGTTGAACGTGCCGGAAAATCGTTTAATTACATCTCATCTAAGATGAAAAATCCTGAAAAACTCTATTATTATACGCAAAAGTACCTGTTGGATGGTGATTCTGCAGCCCATCAAATGATTAATACCTATAAGTCGACTGTGGATGTTTATAAATTGAATTTGTTTAAGGCTAATGGCTATTCTCTGAACGACGCATCCTTTGATAATCCTGCATATTTCCTCTCCTACTTATTGGAGCCAGAGAGACAGACCGATACTTCACTGGTAAACTATTTTAAAAATGCCTTGAGGATCGCTGCAGATGCCAATCTGGCTGAACTTTCCAAATACGCTTACCCGGTTGGCAATAATCCTACAGGTACATCCTGGGGGCATAACGTTGTGCAACCGCTTTATTCCTGTGCTCCACTTTTGTACTGGCGTTTGACTAAGGAGCAGAAATACCTGGATGGGGCATGTGCTTTGATGAATTATCTGTTGGGACTAAATCCTTTGGGTATAACTTATGTGACGGGGCTGGGTTTTCATCAGGTGCATAATCCTCATGATAGGGAGAGTGAATACACCAAAGGAAAAAAGTGGGGGCCAAAGCCAGGGATAACAATTTTTGGCCCTGGTGTTATGACCCAGTCTCCACCTGTTCTTTTTCCAGCCAGCAGTGAACTTCCCGTTGAGCGTCAGTTTGGTGATGACCGTAATTCTATTTCCACCGCCGAATTTACCATATTTGAAACCATGAGCCATAATGCTTTATTTACTGTACTATCAAATGGCGGTACCTGGAATGACAGTATTGATCCTTTCAAAACTCAGCAAGTCATTTCTGTTGAAAAAGGATACTCAAAGAAAGTAAATCTGGCAAACAGGCAATCTGTTAAAGTAAAACTCAATGGTAATTCTTTGAAAGTAACTGTGAATTTAAAGAATTCTGGGATAGTTCGCGCTGAGATTTATTCCATGAACGGATCAAAAATTTTGAAGCTGGAGTTGGGCAGACTGGGTGCCGGTACGCACAATATAAATTTGCCATTGACCCGTATTGCACCTGGAAATCTCAGTAGAGGATTGCTGATCTGTAAACTGGTCGTTGACAACCATTTGAAAGCCTGTACCGTTGTCAGTCGAATTTAGCAGGAGATACACTGCGGTGTGTAACTCTTAGCCGATATCTATTCAAAAAGGTTGAGAAACCGGTTTTCGTATACATCGAAAAGATTCCAACGGTCAAGTTCTTTTTTAAGCTCCGATGCAAGAGATCTATCCTTTAATGCCTGCAGAAATAATTTTTCGATTTTTTCCATTACATAATGGGGCACCTTTTCATCTTCAATTTCCGAGATCTCATCGTGATTGTCTTTGTCAATTGCGGGTATGAATTCCTTTATCCGTTCTTCGATGAGTTCATACTGCTGTGCCATGGTATCAACACTTTCCATTAGCTCTGAAAGATCGATGTTAAATTTTAGAATATTACTGATGGCTTTTATCTGTTCAAAAGATGACTTGGGGTAGTCAAGATTGAGCGCATAGCCTGGAATGGTGCCCAGAATGCAGGCTGAATCTATCTGACGGGATGCTGCCACTCCCAGAAGTAAACCATTTTGGCCTGCTATAAAGCCGTCTGGCATGGGATTTAACCCCTGAGCGGTCATCTTTTCCAGCATCTTTGCAGAATTACAGGTAACCAGGATCTGTGATTTGGAGCGATGAGAGATTGGCTGGGCAAAGGCCGCAAAGGTGAAAATCTGGTTTATTTGGAACTGCAGAATTATATCAAGGATCATTTTAGTGACCATGATACCCTCTTTGCCATTAATCTGTGCATTGCTTTCAAAAATAATCAGATTCGGGTTATGAGTATAATAAAAAGTGCTGCTGGGAATTTGCGGAAAATCGGCAATACCATTTTTAACCAAAATCGAATCGGGAATGAAAAAAGGGCTCATATCGATTTCTGCAAATGGTGCCGCATTGAGTTTTCTTCGCAGGTAATCTACAGTGATCAGTCCCACATTACCCATCCCTGGCCAGGAGGCAAGTACTGCAGGTGAACTTTCAAACTGTATCTGCTTGAATATTTTCATTTAATTTCCTCTGATAACTTGTTATCATTTCCCTTACACCAGGGGGGCTGCTTTAAGTTTGATTAAAAGCAGGCTATGTTGAGGTCAAATTTTGAATAAATTATACTTATAGATTATTTTACAGTCTATGAATTTTATAAATAATAAAGTAATACTTGCGCCTATGGCGGGGATAACCGAAAAAGTTTTCAGGTCTCTTTGTAAAGAAAATGGTGCAGATATTGTAGTGTCTGAAATGGTAAGCGCTGAGGGGCTTTTCTATGGTTCAAAAGCCACTATTGATCTGATGAAATTCAGAGAGGTGGAACGGCCTATAGGTATTCAGCTTTTCGGCTCTGATCCTGATCACATGGCTAGAGCTGCAGTTTATGTGCAGAAGCATATCCGGCCTGATTTCATTGATTTGAATTCTGGGTGCCCGGTTCCAAAAGTGGTGAAAAAAAACGGCGGAGCAGCTCTGTTACAGAATGCATCTCTTTTCGAAAAAATATTAAAAGCTATGGTGAAAGAGGTCTCCATTCCTGTAACGGTCAAGATACGTTCCGGATGGAAGAAGTTTCAGTGGGTTGATATTGAATTTGCCCGGATTGCTCAGGATTGCGGAGTGGCTGCATTAACTGTTCATCCCAGATCACAAACTATGGGTTTTGGTGGCCACTCGTTCTGGGAAAGAATCGCAGAGGTCAAAAAATCGGTTTCGATTCCGGTGATTGGTAATGGGGACATAAACAATCCATTGGATGCCATAAAAATGGTTAAAGAAACCGGATGTGACTCGATAATGATTGGCAGAGGGGCATATGGTAATCCATGGATTTTTTCGCAGGTTAGAAGTGCTTTACAGGGGGGGTGTATTCAGGAAGTTTCATACCATGATAAACTGGATATGGCTATCAGGCATATAGATGAATTTACAAGGGAATATGGTGAACGTTGTGCTATAAAAGAGATGAAACGGCATATTGCCTGGTATATTAAAGGAATGCCCGGTGCGTCACAATGCCGTGATCATATTTTCCGGGCTCAAACAATAGAAAGCCTGGCAAGCAGTGTTTCAGAGATTAGATCTCAGATTTAGATTACAGATCTTATGAAGATATAATGGTATGAGAGTGGGATAGTGTTCCTTAAGCAAATTTTTTTCCGCATTTAAGACAGACAAATACTGTACAGCCTAAGAACATGATTTTTTCCAAAAGATTCAGTTTTTCTGCTTTTTTATAACCTCTTGAAGTACATCTAGGACATTTATGTTGTTTTTCGGAAGATTTTTTTGAAGGGCGCTTACTTAGTGGCATTTAAAAATTATCCTTTCCTGCTGATCGCATCCTATTGAGCAGCATCTGATTTGTTGGTGTAAAAATATTCGTTTTTGTATTCAAAATTATTTAATCTGAAGAATGACGAACGCTGTTGTCCGATGTTTTTTTTTATTCCCGGGAATTAAAATTATTCTTTTTGGTTGATCAGATTATCGTAGGTATCAGAAAGTGATTTGTACTCGCCCATAAACACCTGAGTATTAAATATATTGGTGAATGCCAGGCCGTAACGGTTGTTTTTTTGATTAAAGGTGATCATGTATTCATCTTTTTTCAGAATTATCCATAAATTCAGTTCGTTGCCGCAGAAATCTTCAAATTCGCATAAAAGAGGTTCAACAAACAAATGAGCTGTTTCCTTATTTTGCTTCTGAAGTGCTGAAATATCTTTGTTGATCAGGTTTTTTATATCATTGCTATCCATAATCAATAACTCCAGTGCAGCTGCTTATCGGCTTATTGATGCAAAATACATTGCTTATAAAGCTTTGGCCAGCTAAAAGAAACCGGAAAATGATGAACCATAGATAGTGGAGATGAAATCTGGCCGGTTGATTATTACAGGATATTTAATTTAAGCGCTTTTGTTAAATGGAATCATGAAATATGTTGAAACATTTTTACTTTGATGATAATAGTTATAAGCGATCTTTTCTAGCTTTTGTATTATACGCAAGTCCGTTTTTATTATTGTGAGAGGATGCTGATGTCTTCACAGGACAATTCACGGCTTTCAGGGTCAGAAGATGCTTTTTCTGATATACCTGATTTCGAGACCAAACCTCATGATACTGGAACTGGTTATAAAAAAGTAACTGGTGCTGCTTTCATTCAAACAAAGGACCGTGAAGCAAAAGCAGGCAAAAGCGGCAACACTGGTGGTATGGTTGTTCCGGAGACTGGGACTAAAGTCTTCATTGGTAAAAAAATTACAGATACAAACGAGATTAACAGATTACAAAAAATGAAAGATACGACTCTGAATGATATTTCAATTGATACTGATTTTGAGGGGACAGAAAAAACTGATGAGAATAAACCACTGAAATTGTCTGAAACCACCATAGCATCCTTTGAATTGTCAAATAATGGTAAATCATCACAGGTGCAGCAGCCGCTTATTACTGAAGAAGAAATGCCGGATATTGCAGTTCAATCATCCGACAACATTCCGCTTCCTGCCGCAAAAAGAGAGAAAATTTTACAATCTAACATATCACTGGATATTAACCCTGGGGAATATCAGCAAAAACTGCCTTCTGGAAATGAGCAAATACAACTTGGCTCCGGTGTAATTACAGGGGTATTGGGCAGTGGTGGTATGGCAAAAGTTTACAGAACCTGGAATGAGAAGCTGGAAGTTTATCGGGCGGTCAAAATTCTGATTCCCACAAGTCAGAAAATCACCTGGACCAGATTTCTTACAGAGGCTAAAATTTCTGCAAAATTACGGCATCCCAATATTGTTGAAGTACACACAATTGGAGACTGGCATGGCATACCTTTTATCGAGATGGATATAGTTGAGGGCGAGACATTGAGTTCAATGATTTCCAGGTACAGAGCACTTCCATCTATGCTGGTTTCTGCAATTGCAGTTCAGGTTGCCCGTGCTTTGGCATATGCACACTGTCTGGAAATCGTTATTTATGGAAAAACATACAAGGGGCTGATACATCGGGACTTAAAGCCATCCAATATAATGATTAGTAAAAATGGTATTGTCAAGCTGATGGATTTTGGAGTCGCGCGACCGGTTGAAACAGGACTGCACACTATTGACACAGAAAATATCGTAGGAACTGTACACTATTTTTCACCGGAACAGATAAGTGGGTACCCTATTGACCCACTTTCTGATATTTATTCTTTTGGTGCAGTGATGTACGAGATGCTTTGCGGAAGCAATCCATTTCCTCAGACAACCATGATTCAGCTGATCAGAGCAAAAGAGAAAAATCAGTTTGTCCGGCTTGAGGATTATGAGAAACCAATTGATCCCAGGCTCGCATCTGTTGCTCAGGTATGTTTGCGTACTGATAAAAATGGCAGGTTCCAGTCCGCTGCTGAACTTTGCAGACATCTGGAAGAGTTGCACAGTTTGTATAATAAAGGAACTCCCGAAGAGGTGGTAAGGGCTTTTTTGCTGGATCCTGAGAGTATCTACAGGGAAGCAGATGCATTATTGCTTTCCAGGGAGGCTCCACAAATCAGAGAACAATCATCGCAAACGGATCCTGTTATCGAGCTGGATACTCAAATAATAGAGAACTATACTGATGCTGCCGATGAAGAATTAACAAATAAAATAGTTGAAAGTGATTCTGAATATCTTCATGCCAGAAAACGGCGAAATATTTTAGTAGCCGTGTTGATTATATTATCGATTTTATCGCTTGCTGCAGGAATTATTGTTTTTGGCAATAATATATGGTTTTCTTCAGACTTCTGGTCCGGGCCGGAAGGCATATTCAAAGGTGTTTCTGATGATCATCGGTAAAAAACTTAAGGAACTGCCAGTCAGTGTTGGTGTTGATAATGAAAAATGTGTCAGTTGCCATGCCTGTATTTCTGCCTGTCCTGTAAAATTCTGCAACGATGGCAGCGGCGATTGTGTAATTGTCAATCCATATATGTGCATAGGTTGCGGTAACTGTATACGGGCATGCTGTCATGGTGCGCGTTTCTGGATCGATGATTTCGATTTGTTGATGGAGGATTTGGCTTCCGGTCAGAAAATTGTAGCTATAGTAGCACCTTCTGTTACTGCCAATTTTCCAGGAGCCTGGTATAATCTTAATGGTTGGCTTAGAAGTATAGGAATTGAGGCTGTATTCGATGTAAGTTTCGGTGCTGAATTAACTGTCAAATCTTATATAGAACTTCTTAACAATGAAAAAAAAGGCAAAACGGTAATTTCTCAGCCATGCCCCGCTATAGTAACCTATATAGAAATGTATATTCCGGAATTGCTTAAATATCTGGCGCCGGTGGATAGTCCCATGTTGCACACCATGAAAATGATTAAAAAGTACTATCCAAAATTTACTGAACATAAAATTGCCGCAATCTCACCATGTCTGGCCAAAAAACGTGAATTCCACCAGACAGGGTTAGGTGATTACAATATCGGTTTTATCTCGATAAGCAACTATTTACAAAAAAACAATATAAACCTTTTACAATATCCAAAAGAACATTACATGAACCCACCTGCAGAGCGGGCTGTTGGATTCTCAAGCCCGGGAGGATTACTGAAGACCGCTGAACGTTGGGTCCCGGGGATATCTGATATTTCCAGAAAAATTGAAGGGGTTAAAAATATCTATCCATATCTGGAGAAGCTGGAACAATCCATTAGAAGTGGTACCGCTCCGGTTCTTGTCGACTGCCTTAATTGTGAAAAGGGTTGTAATGGTGGACCATTGACGGTTACAGAACAGATCCCTCTTGATGATGTTGAAATGGCTGTAAATGCACGTGCACATGATGCTATCTCATCCTATGAAAATCCTCAAATTGATGAAAATATTGTTAGTCAAGAAAAAATTAACGAAATCGTATCAAAGTTCTGGGATATTGGTGTGTACAAAAGAGAATATTCCGATCTTAGTATCAACAACCGGATCATTTTACCTTCAGAGGATGAACTAAAGAAAATTTACAAGCTGATGCGAAAAAACTGCGAAAGCGATTTTTATAATTGCACAGCCTGCGGTTATGATAGCTGTACCAATATGGCAGTAGCGATCTTTAATGGACTAAATCGTCCTGAAAACTGCCACTTTTTTCTGGTTGAGGAAGCTAAGCTTAAATCAGCACAAATATCAGAAAATGAGAAACGTTTGCGAACAATACTTTCCACAACATCTGCTGGCTTCTGCCTGGCCGATGAAGAGTTCCGCCTGATCGTTGTCAATAATTCCTTCTGTAAAACAATGGGGGCGGAGCGCGATAAGCTGATTGGGTCCACTTTACTCAAGAAACAATTTGAACGCTGCACCGGTGGAAATGGCTACACTTCTGAGATCAGGATCAATCGGCCGGATGGTTCCATGGCATACTTTCTGTTTATTACCAATCCTTATTATGATGAACATAAAGATCTGGTAGGGTATTTTGCCCTGGTGATCGATATCAGTAAATACAAGCATGATACTGGAACTACGCTTAATCCTTTTAATACCAATACGGCTCAGTGAAACAATAGGACTGCAATAGAGTTCTGATAGGAACACGAAACGGCTGAATTGGCACATTTTTTAAAAATGAATTCCGTTTTTCAAAACCGGAATCCGCTGCTTGAAATCAATTTTTTCGCTATCCTGTCTTATTTTGTTCTGGATGCAAAATTAAACAATGTGCTATATTCTATATTATCGATGGTATTATTCTTGCTTTTGTTTCATCAGCTACACACCCATAATTTTTTTAAAAAAGATTAGTTGATCAGGTATCTACTATGAAATACAGTATTAAAAGAGTAGTAGTAAGAAACTTATATTCAGAAGTTATGATTGGCCAATGTTGTAATGATCATCAGTCCCATGAGGTGATCATTAAAACAGTTCTTCCACCCATATTTGGCAATATCCTGAAACGGCTGACTGCTGCTAAAATGCTTGAGCATAGTGGCATTCCCAAAATGGTGGATTTCGGAGAGTACTGTGAAAAGGGTAATAAAAAATACTACGCTACTACTGAGTACATTCCAGGGATAACGTTGACATATCTGCTTAAAAAACTTGCTGTTTTGAAAGCAAAAATTCCCACTTCTGTGGTATTTCACATATTCAGCTGTATCTGTGATATTCTGGAATATACACACCGGTTTCAGATAGAGAAATGCGCTTTCTTACCACATGGAAACCTTTGTCCGGATCAGGTGCTTATTTCATTTGATGGAACAGTCTATCTTACTGATACTGGAATTGCTGATCTGGTGACTTACCGTTATGATGGAGTCGGTTTGGTAAAAAATGAATTTTCGATATTTAATCATACCGACATTCACCATGGAAAAGCTTGCAGAAAACGTCACGAATTGTATTCTCTTGGAATTCTTCTGTTATGTATGCTTACTGGCAATGATGATTTTCTGCTGTGCATGGACAAACTTAGCAGAGGAAAAGGAGATTCTTTATCCTCTGCTTTCTCATCAGTGGAAGCCGGTGTTAGTCGGGTAATAGCCAGTTTAATAGGGGAAAAGTTTCCAGGTGTTCCAGGAACGTTCAACAGTATTGAAGAGGTTATTGAGTGCATAAACATATATAAACAAGTTAATGGTTTTAAAAATTCAAAAGAGCAGACAATGATTCTGATTTATGCATTGTTTAATGATTCATTTGATATACCATGCTCTATTCCTGGTAAAATCAGTGATATGATTACAAATAAACAGTATTTTGATAAAGACTTATTGGCTTTATTGCATAAAACTTCTTCATGGATCCAGGAAACTGGTGATTTTTCTGCGATCGTTCAGGATTACAAAGTCGAAACAGAGTCTATTCCGGTGGTTACAGTTGCCCAGAGTCTCAATGAGACTTGCAGCGAATCACAGGAAATACCTGAAAAAAACACAAAGAATCTGCTTGAGCAGCAATTATACAGCAAAAATTCTTTTCCCATAGATACTTTTTTAATAGAAGAACCACTGTCAACCGAAGTAAATATTAAAAAAGCAAACACTTCAGTATTTGAGGCCTTTGCAGGGATAAGGGTGGATACATCAGCTTTCTACAGAAAAGAGAAGCAACATCCTTTTGCCAATCTGATTGTAAAAAGGTGAATTTTCTGTTCAGAGAAATGGCTTGTTACTATACCGGTAAAGTCCGGTATAGTATTTATTAATATTAAATATTTACGATTGTTCCATTGAACTTGGTAAATGTAAAGCCTCGGAAAATCTCATTATAGGTTAATTTCTGATCCTTCAACACGCTAATGGCTATGGCTTCTCCTAAATAAAGTGACGCCAGGGCATCGGAGCGCCAGTGTACTCCGGCATGGTCTCGTCCAATTGCGATATTGGTGGCAAGTTTATTGAGCTCACCTCCTACAGTAAGGGCTGGACCGCTATATTCGACTAATGATAACCCGTCGCTGGTAGCTTCTACCGGGTTGGGGATGATATAGTTTTCATCGAACCATGCTTTGAGAATAGTTACACACGCTCCGGCTACGGTTGCATGACCAGCACCGTAGGATGGATGTAATGGACTGCCTTCCGGGTAAGCCATTGGCAATAGATAAGAACCATATTGTAAATAGATTTGTTGTAAAGCATTAGAATCAAGAACTTCATGATCGATCGGGTAGGGGATTTTGCAGGTTTTTCTAAGGTGGACCAATCCTGCATACGCTTCCGGTCTAAGTCTGCGATGTACAGACCACTTTTGAAACCACACGCCTTTAAGGGCTTTGGTAGCAATATCACATAACATAGAGAGTACATTTTCTCCTCCGAAAGTTCCAAATCCGATCTGGTTGTCAGATTTGAGATATGGGTTTCCCTGATTGAAAGGAGCGCCAATACCGCTTACATACGGATCATCGGAAGGTTGTGACAGCATAATAAGCAGAGCTTGGAAATAGCTTTGAAAAAGTTGATCCACATGTACCCATTGACCAATATCACGGCCGTTGCGGATGTAACGTCTTTGTGTTTCGAATTGATTTGAATCAGTCGGGGTATAGCCATTCTGTATCTTCAACCATTCATCAAAGCGGGTCATGTAATTTAGGTCTGGAGTGGTGGTTATGATTTTGTTGTCGATGTTAGTTGCTCCGAATGGTGGCACTTTCCAGAGAAATTGTGAGATATAGGGACCTTCGAGTGCACCGGGGACTTCTACTCTGAAAAGAGTTTGCGGAGTTACTTGTCCCGAAATCTTTGGACCTCGAAAATCACTTAGAGAAGAAAGTTCTGAGACAGCACTCTGTGCAACGGGATTTGAATCATATTGGTTAAAAGGAATATCACGACAGATTGCCATCCAGTAATCCTCTACCATCTCTGCGGCTGCTTCTGCACTGTTTAATTTCGGGGCAGGTGGGATTGCCAAAGCGTGAGAATCGGTTCCTTCCAGACTGAACGCCAAAGCGGCCTGTGGATTTACCAATTTGCGTCGTTGATCTACCGGAGATCCCATGGAGATTCTTTCAAAATCGGGAGGCTTTCCTGTGTAAAGAGCATAAAGCATTGAATTGTAAGCAAAAATATCTACTTCACCAATGCGGTTGTGTGGAAGTCCTTT
Source organism: Chitinispirillaceae bacterium (assembly GCA_036260705.1). GTDB lineage: Bacteria > Fibrobacterota > Chitinivibrionia > Chitinivibrionales > Chitinispirillaceae > JAAYPC01. The sequence continues at coordinate 20,016 of DATAMG010000061.1, forward strand.
GGAAAAATTGCCAATTTTGTTATAGTATTGTTTTTCATCTCCATTATCCGGATGCGGCGGAATCGGAAGTGTTCTTTGTTGTTGAGCTGCTTTAAGCCGGATATGAAATGCTTTGTCCGCCCGGGATGTATCATTATAATGAAATACATTCTCCGCCTGGTTTTCCAGGTGATTGCCTGAAGTTAATTTCGGAAATATACTTCCTGATGCAATTACAGCTGCACCAGCAGCACAAACTTTACTAAAGAAAGAACGTCTGCTGTCTGATGGGTTCTGATTATTGGGAGCGCGTTGCTGGGGAATGGAAGCTGTTTGTGCATTCATGATTGGTCCTTTGGTTGTGTGTGGGTATGTGGACTAACTGTAAAGTAATATAGGTGTATTAATAGTTGATGTCAAATGGTAACGACTTCCCTAAGTGAAGAGCTAAAGAAGCCATTTTGTTACTGTTTATCGATCAATTTTGTCACAGAAATTGCTGGCTAAAATTACACTGCTTCCTTGAGTCTATTTTTTTTAACAACAATTATCTCACAAATGGAGCCATCATGAAAACAAAACTCATTGTATTAAGAAGTAAGGCTCATCAGGCTACCAAAGATCCATTTTCCGGTTCATTTTCTTTTTCCAGAGGTTTGGATGTGGCACCTTCGGTTTTTAAAGTAGATACAGAGGAAATCGATTCCAGAGATATACCATTAATTTCCCGTGACAGTTCGGTACTTGCATTAGCACCGGTAATGCCAATTAAGATGATTGCGCCTCTGAGACTGGAGCTGGATACTGTTCCCAAATTGGGAATCGAGGCTTGGGGAGTTAGAGCTGTTGGAGCAGACAAATCGCCATATACAGGCAACGGGATAGTCGTTTCAGTGCTGGACACTGGTATCGATATGAACCATGCGGCTTTTTCTGATGTCCAGATTATTCAGAAAGATTTCACTGGAGAGGGAAATGGAGACCAGAACGGGCATGGAACTCATTGCGCCGGGACAATCTTCGGTAGAGATGTACAGGGGATGAGAATTGGAGTGGCCATTGGTGTAAAAAAAACGATAATTGGAAAAGTTTTGGATAAAGATGGGGCTGGATCAACAGATCAGATAATGGATGCAATTGTATGGGCAATAGATAGCGGTGCGAATGTGATTTCCATGTCTTTGGGCATGGATTTTCCTGGTTTTGTGAAATACCTTGTTGAAAAAGATTATCCACTGGAGCTGGCTACATCTATAGCGCTTGATGCTTATAGGGCAAATACACAACTGTTTGAAAGATTAGCTGCTCTTATCAGAGCAAATGGCAATTTTTCTCAGACTACAATAATCGTTGCTGCTGCTGGGAATGAAAGCAGAAGAAATATCAACCCGGATTGGGAGATATCGGTTTCACCACCTGCAGTTTCTGAGGGAATAATATCAGTTGCGGCACTGGATGAAGCAGAAAATGGCCAGTTGTCCATTGCATCATTTTCAAATACCGGTGCAAACGTTTCTGCTCCCGGAGTTTCAATCATATCAGCTAAATCAGGTGGAGGGCTGATCGCTTTAAGTGGCACCAGCATGGCTGCACCTCATGTGGCAGGGATAGCTGCTATTTGGGCTGAGAAACTGAAGAAAAATGGACGTCTTAATTCTGTTGAACTTTCTGCACGAGTTATTGGAACAGCCAGAATGACAAATTTCACGCCTGGTTATGATCCTTTTGATGTCGGAGCAGGAATGGTTTGGGCACCCCAGGAGTAGACTTGAATCGAAGATGAAGCCCGATGTTTTAACCTGAAATCCGCATTATACTGCAGATTCAGGTTAAAAGAAACACTAAAAACATGATCGTATGTGAATTGGTCAGGATTTTCCATATTCAGTCTTCTAAAAATGGAATCTCCTCATGAACAAAATACCACTGCTCACCATGTTTGCTGACCATGGTCTGAAGTTGATCATACATCTGCTGGATTACATTTGCCTTTGAATGATCAACAGGTTCAATCTTAAGCTGATATCGATCATCATTCTCTCTTATCATAAATGCTGTGCAAACATCCATCGGAGTATTAGTAAAGTAAACCAGTTTATCCAGTCCGGCTCCTCCATATACCTTCTTTCCGAAGAGATTCACCGGTTTGGAATATTCGGTTTTTTCATCAAATACCGAAATCAGTATCTCTTTTTTTCTTAATGCAGCTGCCATTTCCAGTGCTGCGGATGTACCGGGCTTACCGATTTCAATAAACCGGATTGGTCCGAAAAGTCCGGTATTTTCAAGTAATTGCGCGCGTTCATGTGCTATTCTGGAAAACTGCTCTGTGGAAAATCTGAGCACAACATTTAAGGGCAATTTCGAACAGGCCAGTGATGGTGCAAGAAATTCAACTGCTCCAAAATGTGCTATTGCCAGCAAAACACCCTTTCCGGCAGAAATTGAGTTTTTAATCTGTTCGCAGGCATTTCGGGAATCTACATGGGTTTGTAAAAAATCAAAGTAAAATTTCGGGCTGCCACTCAAAGGAAGGAGTTTTTCATAATAATGAAGTATTACATTGTACCTGATATTTTCTATTATCTGTGGTGAAAATGGAAGTCCAAGTTTTTTTAAATTACTCTCAATAAGTGTGGATTCTTCCGGATTTGAGCTATACCATCTGTTTCCTTTATCCAAAATAGCAGATTTGAGTTCCGATGTACTCTTTCCAGAAATGCTGCCAAGCAGATCGGGTGATTGAATATATTTACTGAGATTCATGATTACCTTACTTGTTAAGCGGTTTCGTTAATGGTAAAGGAACGGAGTGTATCTTTTTGCTTTTTGTTTTTGTAAAAGGATTTCCAAAGATAATAAAAGCCATCCATTAGTTCCTGCTCAGTAAAATTTTTGGGTTTAAACACAATATTTCCATGGTTCCAGACTGAATAATCCCTATGGAGGATTCTGTTCTCCTGAGCCATCTGTTCTCCTAATGGAGTTCCGGGGAAGGGAGTAATGATATAAAATTCTGCTAAATCGATTCCACTCTCTTCCGAAAACTTCAGGATTCGATCAAAAACGCCTTTATCCTGTTCGTCAAAACCTACTCCGAAGGATGCAAAGAAGTGAATTCCAGCATCTTCATTCATTCTTACTAAATCGATTCCCTGCTGCCATTCTGCGGCTGTACAGTTTGGGCTCAAAAGCTGTTTGGAAATTCGGTCAAAGCCAAAAATGGTATACATGGAGCATGCTCCACCTGCATTGAGCTTACGGTAAAATTCCGGATCCGGCAGCATCATCATTGTCGATGCTAAGAAAATGTTTACATCCAGATCCTTTGTCTGCGCCATTATTTTCAAAAGAAAATTGGAATACTTCTTTCCTGGCAGCATTATGGTATCATCTGCAAAATAAAACTCCTTGTACGGCATGCTTTTGATATCTTCTATTATGTTATTCACCGGACGCAGTCGTATATAGGTTCCTTCTTTATTGGGTATAGGGCAGCCTCCACACTTAACGCTGCACCCCCTGGTAGTAAGCACTATGTGCGCATCCCATTTATATACATCTCTGGGAAAAATATCACGTTTAGGTATAGGAAAATTGGAAAGCGAGTATTCCCCACTCGATTGATAAATTTTTTTCAGGTCCCCTTTTGCACAATCTTCCAGTATCTGATGCCATACCGGCTCCACTTCACCTATGCAAATAGCATCAGCATGCTGAATTGCTTCATCTGGTATGGAAGTAGGGTGAATTCCTCCAAGAATTACCTTAGTTTTTCTTTTCCGGTACTCATCTGCAATAGTGTAGGCTCGACTGGCTTGTGGTGTAAAACTACTGATAGCAACCAGATCAACCTTTTCATCATAATCAATCGGTTGATGAATGTTGTCATCAGTAAGATTGAATTCTACTTCAGGTGGTGTAAGAGCTGCAATGATTGGAAGTGCCAATGAGGGAGGCATAGTATAATTGCCGACCAGGTAATCTTTGAGATGTACATCAAGTTCATCATGTCCCTGAAGAAATTTTTGAAAATAGGGATAGATACAACGCAACTTCAAATCTTCAATCCTTTTTGCCATAGACTTCCTTATCTGGTTTAAAGATAAACACTAAAAATAGTCAAAGAATCTTTAAATTTCGAGATGTATTTTTTTTAATTGCATTTATTTCTCAAAAGAGGGATTCTGATTGCAACAGCTCAACTTCTTTCAGAATATCTTTTTTTACCCAATGATCTGATGATTATGCAAAACAGGAGTTTTGTGAATAATTAACATCATTTAGTTTAAAAAAGTTTTTTTGTTCATCTATAGAATAGATGGTCGAAGCTGTAAGAATGTAACCTGGCGATTAAAAATTGGCTCAAAAAGCAAAGTTTCGGCCTCTTAAGGGTTTAATCATTAATAAAAATAATTTTTGATCGTATAACTAATAATAAAACTATCCGGGTTGAATTCCAATTGAATTGTTGCATTTTAACATCCTAAAGGAGCAAAATTAATGAATACTATAAAAACCACCATGTTACTGGCTGCTCTCAGTGCTATGCTGGTATTATTGGGTGAGTATATAGGTGGATCTCAGGGCGCATTGATAGCTTTAATGTTTGCCGCTGTTATAAACTTTGGCTCTTATTGGTTTTCCGATAAAATCGTACTTTCCATGTATAGGGCAAAAGAAGTTAGCCAGGATGAGGTACCTGTTCTTTTTTCAATTGTAAAAAGGCTTACTGAAAAAAATCAGATGCCTATGCCTAAGGTATATATCATAAATAGTGATTCTCCTAACGCCTTTGCTACCGGAAGGGGCCCATCACATGCATCTGTTGCAGCTACAACCGGAATATTACGTATTTTGGATGAGAAGGAACTCGAAGGTGTCATGGCTCATGAATTAGCACATGTGCATAATCGAGATACTTTAACCAGCACAATAGCTGCAACTATTGCCGGTGCCATCACCTGGATAGCAAATATGATCCAGTGGGGGGCTATGTTTGGAGGTTTGAGAAGTGATGACGATGACAGGTCAGGTGGAATCGGTGCTTTGTTTATGGCAATCCTGGCACCTATTGCAGCAATGCTTATTCAATTGGCCATATCACGTTCCAGAGAGTATGCGGCAGATGAATCAGGTGCTCGTATGTGCCGCAATCCACTTGCTTTAGCCAGTGCTCTTGGCAAACTTCAAAGGGGTTCGGAAATGATACCCATGCATACCGGGAATCCCTCAACTGCACATCTGTTTATAGTTAATCCGTTTCGGGGTGGTTTTGCCAGTCTTTTCAGTACTCATCCACCAATGGAAGAGCGTATAAGACGTCTTCAACTGTTATCACGTCAGATCTGATTTCAGACTCTAATAAATAGTGGGCTAGGACAAACTGTCTTCTGCCCACTGATTTTTTCTTTTAATCCTGCTCATTTTTTCTCTATCATTTTTCGCAAACTCATACAGTTTTTTACTGCGTAACCACCTACATCGTTATTGAAATATCCGTAGACAGACCTGTTTTCAGTAAGTTGGGTTTTTATCCAATCAGCCCAGACCAATAAGTGAGAATCCGGGTAGTCCCCTCCATAAACCGAATCAAAACCATGGAAACGGATATAGGCTGAATTGGCGGTAACAATTTTTTCCGTAGCCATTCCAACCATATCGTGAATACAGAAAATGTGTCCGAACCTGTGTAGTATCTCATAAGTTTCTTCTCTGTACCAGCTAGTATTTCTGAATTCAAATGCAAATTGATATTTTGTTGGAAGAAGACTGGAAAATTCTATTATGCGACCTGGATCAAATTTCAAAGTTGGTGGCAATTGAATAAGTATAATTGCAATTTTTTCATAAAGTGGCTCAAAAACCGAGAAAAACCAATCGAGCTCATCATTACAGTTTCTTAGTTTTTTTATATGAGAGACAAGCCTGCTCATCTTAATGGAAAATTTAAAATTTTCTGGAGAGCGCTCATTCCAGCCCTGAACAGTTTTTAAAACTGGAATACGATAAAAAGAGGCATTGATTTCTACAGTATTAAAAGCTCTGCTAAAATACTCAAACCACTTTTTCATGGCTATTTCTTGAGGATAAAAAACACCTTTCCAATGTTTATAGCTCCAACCGGAAGTACCTAAGAGTATAATTGGTTTTTTTGATAGATGATTCATATCTGATCAAATCAACAATTGAGATGCCAGAAAAGTCATTGAGGAGGGATGTAAACAATTGGCTAAAGAAATCGGTTTTGGATGGGTAAAAATACTCTGCAGTTTTGTAGATGAATCGATTAACTAAGAACAGGCAAAAAGCCTGACTGGCAAAGGCTGCCGATCAGGATTGAGCTGAACTATACTTATACTAAACAGATCTGTTCCAACACAATATTTGCCTGTTTTGCAGTAGAAAGGATTCGTTCATCCCGGTAAAACTCCAGATAACAGATCCTTTTAATTCCGCAGTTGGCAATTAATTTAAAGCAGTTCCAACAGGGTGAGGCGGTTACATATATATCTGCACCATCAATGGCTGTTCCATTTTTTGCAGCCTGGATTATGGCGTTGGCCTCTGCATGCACAGTAGCAATACAGTGTCCGTTTTCCATCATGTGGCCAACATCATCACAATGAGACAAACCACGGATGCTTCCATTGTAACCAGTGGAAAGGATTGTTTTATTTTTAACAATTACAGCACCTACATGCTTTCTATCGCATGTAGAACGTGTAGCTGCCTGAATGGCAATTCTCATGAAATACTCATCCCATGATGCTCTTTTTGTAGCTGATAGAGTCTCAGTTTCTTGTCCGGGTGTTTCTATGGGCATTGAATAGTCCTTGAAATATGTAAATTGTTTGTATTAATTGCCTGTAGTTTGAAAGCTAAATTGAATCAAGCTGGTCGATGCGTTTCTGATGTCTTCCACCTTCAAAAGTCCCACCTAACCAGGCATTAATAATCTCAATAACCATATCCCTGGCAGTAATTCTTCCACCGAGTACCAAAACATTGGAATTGTTGTGTAGACGCGACATCCTGGCGATCTCAGGGGATGAACATAATGCCGCTCTGACTCCCTTAACCCGATTAGCTGCTATGGATGCTCCTATACCTGTTCCGCAAAGAAGTATTCCGCGTGCGAACTCCCCTGAAGCGATCTTTTTGGCCAGATTGAAAGCTATCACAGGGTAATCATCGGTACTATCATATTCAATAGCACCTGATTCCTCAAAAGGGATATTTTCTTCTGTAAGATATTGTTTAATATATTCTTTCATTTCGAAGCCGGCGTGGTCGCTGCCAAGAAGTATCGGATCTGTTTTTTCGGCCATTTTTTATCCTTTTTTTAAATTGAAATTCAAAAATACAAACCGGATTCAATTGGTCAAACTTTTTTTAAAATAGCTTATTGAATTTTAAGTGCTACCGAAACGAATCTATGGTTATCTGGGCTATCTTGCGAGAAGATTTTTTTAACAAAAGGACTCTTATTTGAAACAAACAATAATGCTCACGATGTAACATTTCGGATTTCACAGAATCAAATTAAAAGAAACAGAGGAAAAAATGGAAGAGCTGGATTCTGTAACACTAAATAAAGCAATATGCGGAGATAATAAAGCTTTCAGGGCTCTTTATGATCATTATTCGCCATATATTTGGAGGCTGCTTTTCAGGATGACCGGGAATAAACCATTGGCAGAGGAACTATTGCAGGAGACCTTTATCAGGGTACATGCTGCATTAAGAAAGTTTAAGGGGGATTCCCTATTCTCTACCTGGATCTATCGTATTGCCCATAATGCTGTATTAATGAACTATAGACAGCACAAAAAGTTTAAATGCCATGATCCCTTTGAAGATCAGGTTGCATCCGAATCTCATACCGATAATTATTTGAATAAACAATTCATTTCTAAAGTATTGGCAGAACTATCCATTGAAGATCGATTTCTGCTGGTAGCCAGAGAGATTGATGGTTTATCCTTTGAAGAAATCTCTCTGATATACCGGACTTCTGCCGGAACACTTCGTACCAGGCTGAGCCGTTTAAAGGATAACATCAGAAACCGATTCGCAGAAACATCATTTGAAAAGGAAGCCGTAGCATGAATAATGAAGATCTCTTTTATAAAGAACTGGCATCCTGCCCCGGGCTGCCATCCGGACAGTTCGATGTTATCTGTAAGAAGATCCATCGTAGAAAAATAATAAGAAGACTTGGTATTACAGGGACAGTCTCTACTGTATTGATTTTTACAATGTTGATGGTTGTCAATTTACGGCGATTTGAAAAAACAGCAGTTCAACCGGAAGTGGCGGCTGAACTTCAGATAATTCAGGAATATCTTAACGGTGAAGACCTCGAGGATCAGATCCAGATATATGCTTATTTTGAGGAACAATAATTCATTTTTTTGAAGGGAGTTTTTATGATAAAATCTGCGGTGATTAAATCTCTTTGTATCTGTACAATGCTGCTGGTGCCCATGTCGTCTTTTGCTCAGATGGATGGACCCGAACCTGGTAAGTTTCATCATATGTGTGATGATATGAATTTGACAGATGAACAGAAAGTCAAACTTAAACAACTGCATCAGGAAATTAAGTCTGTCAGAGACAAAAATTTTGAAAATGCCAGGGCGATTCGTATGAAAATCAAAGATGAATTACTTAAAGAGAGTCCGTCAAGTAGTCAGCTTGACTCTTACGCTTCTGAGCTCGGAATGATTCACAAAGAGATTGCCATCCAGCATAACAATCATTTGTTGAAGGTCAAAGAGGTCCTTACACCAGAACAGTTTTCCAGACTTGTTAATAAAGAAACCGATGGTTTTAAAAAGCCCTGTAACAGAATGGGTAAGGGTGGTCCTCATGGCGCTCCATGCAAAAAAGAGTGTATGGGAAACAGGAACAGCTGCAAAGGGTTCCCACCAGTACCACCTTCTGCAGAGTAAAAAAAACAAGCTGCAGCTATTCTGCGGCTTGTTTTTTTAAAAACTCAGGCAGCCTTGAGATTTAACGCTTGATGCCAACCTTTACACTGTGTTTGAATGCTGCACCATTTGCTAATTTGCCATTAATCATAAAAAGGTAACCGCCGGTCCCAACGAATCGTTTGTTGTCATTTCTGGCATCCCAGGTTATTCCGTAAGAATAAATCGAGTTCACATTTGCCCTTAAAAGTTTCAGATCGCGCCGGATTACATTCCCGACAGCATCATATACAGTAACTTTTCCATATGATGTTTTTGGGTTCAACGAGTCACTGGAGTTTAAGGGGACCAACGGAACATCTGTCTGGATGGCTACCAGTGTAACAGATGGATTCTCAATATCAGTCAGTATGTTACGATAGAAGTCAATTATGTTCTGAGGCAGGCGTCTGTTTATATCGTCTTTACCGGGAGTAAATGGGTTTGGTAGTATTACGGTCATCCTTTTTGGTGCCGAAGTTACATGGATCGTATCCGGAATCAAACCATTCTGGCTTACTATGATATAAGTTTCATGGTTTGCACTCTTCTTTTCACTTGCAACAATAGTCGTAAACCCGTACGTGGGTGATATACTGGCAACATCGCTGTCTTTACTTTGCCAGTTTGCTTTTTCCGCCAATCCAATGAAGTTACCATACTGATCCTTGATAATAGCGTAGATTTGGGCTGGCTTATCATTTTCCCCGAATCTGAGTGTATCGAAGGGTTGGGGGTTGGTCAGCTTGAGAGTATCTTTTATAATTTGAAGACTACACGGTTTGTCTGGTATGACAATAATATTCAGCGTTTTATGTGATGGTGGACGCTTGGATGTCGTGTCAACAAAATCTGCTGACAAGGTGAATGTGCCAGTTTTTGTACTTTGAAAAGTGGTGGTATTTCCCTGTAGAGGATCGATAGTTGCCGGATCACCGGGATTGAGTTGCCATTTGATATGCTGGTCAAAATTAAACATCCAGACTTCATTTGTATCGAATATATGACCATATACATTAAATGGCTTGCCTGCAGTAACAGTGACAGTTTCACCAAGTGCAGTAAGTTTGGAAGGATCTCCGGGTTCTGAGTAGAGTCTGATGATATAGGGAACTGGTGCCTTTCTGATATGCAGAGTTACTTTTGAACTGGATTTATTATCCGGGTGATCCGGGTCTGTAAATGTGGCCTGGATTGTCACATACGAGTTGAATTTCAATGCTGTAAAAACAGTAAAGGAATCTGTTGCAGGCTGAATTTTACCGGCATTCTCAGGACCGGCGGTCCAGACCAGTTTTTTATCAAATTCTGCAAAACGTAAGCCTGAAGTGTCAAAAACATGTCCATAAATGGTGTCCGAAACATCTATCTCAATTGTGTCGTTTTCAGAAAGAACCGAGCTCAGTTTATTTCCATCGCTATATAACCTGACAATGTATTGTTTTGGAGGAGGTTCTGATTTGATAAATAAAGTCACACTACAGGAAATCGTATCCACTTTATCATCAGGATTTATGAGTCTGGCAGTCAACAATACCTGCGAATTACCGGTGTTTGCAGTGAAAGTGGTTTGTTCGCCTTTTGAGTTACTCAGACTACCTATTTTTTCCGGAGAAATATTCCAGAATAACTGACTGTCATAATCAACCAACCAATTGCCTTCTTTATCAAAAACATGCCCGTAAACTGTATATGGCTCTTTGTATCCTGCAGAATCAGAGCTGCCCAGTGGATTAAGGATGGTAATATCTCCGGGTTGTTTGTATAATTTTATTATATAGTTCTTCTGGGCTGGTTTTGAGCGCACGAAAAAGACTATACTTTTTTCTGATTTACTGCCAGTTGTAGGATTTGTAAATCTGGCTGTAACCATAACCTCTGAGTTGGGAGTATTGGCTGTGAAAACGGTTGCAGAACCTTTGGTAGCGCTTAACGAACCATTCTGTGTAGAAGAAATTTCCCAGGTAATTAAACTGTCATATTCCTGTTTCCATTGCTCCAGACTATCGATAATATGGCCAAATAGTGGAAACGGAACACCAGCTGTAATTGAATCAGAAGAACCAAGTGGCTGGTTATCAGTGGTATTTGGTACACCGGATTTGCCATAAATGTAGAGGTTTGATGGGGGGGCAAAGATGTTGGAGGTTATCCACAGGTGAGATTCTTTTGAATGGCGTTCAGCATAAAAAACATCCAGTTTATAGGTTTTGCCAACCTTCAGTTCTTCAATTTCATCCAGAATTATTGAATCGGTAGTGGATTTGTGAATTCCACCCAAGTCCAGCTGAAGTTTATTGTTGATAAAGACCCAGACATCATCATCTCCATTAAAATGGAATACTAATCCTGGTTTCATTACAAATTCCCAGTTTAACTCCATAGTAAATGAGAAGTTATGGTCTCCGACAGTAGAGCTGTTCTGGCAATGATAATTCCATTCATTACCAAATCCACGATTGTCCAGAGGGAAAAAATCATCATCCCGGAATTGATACATACCGTTGGCTTGAAGATCAAATCTTAAAGAGTCGTAAATAACGAAGTTAATGAAGGATGTATCATGCAATTCAGATTGCTGCCCTAAATATTTCACATCCGAATTAAATTCATCGAAATTGGCCACATCTTCAACAGTAGTACTTTTATAGGCGGCTCTGGGAGAGTATAAGGGGACTGTTTTGTCACCTGGTTTAAATGGTCTGAACCATTTTTTTATATAATAATTCAGATAGGGAGAGCTACCTTCCACTGGTTTGTGATCTGCATCCAGTGTTGACCCAACCATCCCTTTTCGTACAGCCGTAGTGTGTGGTGCTTCAAATTCTGGATTAGTACGATCTGAATGAAAATCATAATAGGTAACTTTAACCCAAGTTGTTTGTGGTAGTTCCTGTGAATTTGCTGCAGAGAAAAAAAATATTACTGCCAGCAGTACACAGAATCCGGTCGTAAGACGGTTCATATATCTCCCTCGAAGTTCTTAATCTAAAAATCTAGAACTATTCAATTAATTCTGGACCAGGTAAATTTGTAGAAAATAAAAGAGTGTACTGACCCATTTAGTATTAAGCAAATAGTAATCGGTTCACAATTTTATGTTGTTGCCCTTGGATGCGCCTGTTTATAAACCTTGAGCAGATGTTCTTTTGAGATGTGGGTATAAATTTGTGTTGTTGTAAGTGATGCATGGCCCAAAAGCTCTTTAACTGCCCTTATATCTGCACCTTCATCCATAAGGTGAGTGGCAAAAGAATGGCGCAATACATGAGGGCTTCGTTTCCTGCTGTTGCTGACTTGAGAAAGCTTTCGCTGAACAATTCTTTCCAACTGCCGCCTTGAGAGCCTGCAACCCTCTTTATTGATAAAAAGAGGGTCATCTGCTGAAAGTGCCAGTCTGCGCAGTTGCAGATAACGATCCATGGTTTCGATTGCCACTGTGGTCAGCGGTACTATTCTTTCTTTACGTCCTTTTCCTAAAACCCGTATCGTTTCCTGCTTTTTGTTGATAGAATTAATATTGAGGGCATGAAGTTCGGATAATCGGATACCGCTGCCGTAAAAAAATTCCAATATGGTATGATTCCGGTACTCTTCTTCATCTCCAGTTTGGGGTGTTTGGAGTTGTGCCGTTTGTTTTTTGGTTAAAAAAACCGGGAGCGGTTTATCTAATTTTGGTGTTGCAATTACCTTAGCCGGGTTTATATGGATGAGATTTTTTCTGAGGCAAAATTTTGAGAAACTCTTAAGTGCAGCAATCTTACGGGCTACAGACCGTGGCTTCAACCCATCATTACTCAATTTAAACGTAAATGCACGCAGATTGGCTTTTTTAAGGGCATCTTCAAGTAATAATGAAAATTTTCTTTCTTCAAGAAAACCCACAAACTGATTCAGATCCTGTTTATATGCGCAGATAGTATGACTTGAAAAAAATTTTTCCTTTTCAAGATACTTCAGAAATATTTCAATAATTTCTGTAATATTTCCATTCATTTATGTGGCTTCTAATATTAAAATAGAAATTGTTACATGCTGATTTGGCAAATGCGTTTAATCCTGTTATGCGACTATCAGGTATTCATTTTCACTCAATCATTTTTGAAATAACATCTAATCACAAAACAAGACCTGAAAGATAAAAGTAATAATTTTTTATCTGGTTTGTATAAATACAGATTCTTTCTGATTAAATCTGATTAATGGAAATACAGTAGAATTAATACTTTGCTATTCAAATTAAATTATATTTAGTTTTTCATAAATCAAAGGAGATATAATGGTGAAAGGTATAATTCTTGCCGGTGGCTCAGGAACCAGACTATACCCGGTTACGATTGCTGTTAGTAAACAGTTAATGCCCATCTATGATAAACCAATGATTTATTATCCCTTATCGATACTTATGCTTGCTGGAATCAGGGACATTTTAATCATAACTACACCTGAGGACTCTTCCAGTTTTCAAAAACTGCTTGGTAACGGCTCACAATGGGGCTTATCTTTGTCCTATGCTCAACAGCCACGTCCCGAAGGTCTGGCTCAGGCATTCATTATTGGAAAAGAGTTTGTTGGTAATTATCGGGTTGCTCTGATACTTGGAGACAATATTTTCTGGGGGCATGGGTTACCTCAAAATCTTCAGCAGGCTATCAATCAACCTGATGGCGCTACGGTTTTTGCTTACCGGGTCAATGACCCGCATCGTTATGGTGTTGTAGAATTCGATAAATCAGGCAAAGCTTTGACTCTGGAGGAAAAACCGGCACAACCCAAATCCAATTATGCCGTTACCGGATTGTACTTTTATGATTCAACTGTTACTGATTATGCTTGTTCACTCAAGCCTTCCGAAAGAGGTGAGCTGGAAATCACTGATCTTAACAGGATATATTTAGATAAAGGTGAATTGAATACCGTTATCCTGGGTAGAGGTGTTGCATGGCTTGATACCGGAACTCATGAAGCCATGCTTCAGGCATCCGAATTTGTGGAAACGATCCAGTCGCGTCAAGGCCTCAAGGTGTGCTGTCCTGAAGAAATAGCCTACCGAAATGGCTATATTTCCGCAGAAAAACTTCTTGAACTTTCAAAACCAATGCAGAAGAACAATTATGGTAAATATCTTAGAGATTTGATACTTAAACCGGAAAATGTTAATGAAAATTATTAGAACTGATATTGATGAGCTGGTATTGATCAAGCCAGATGTTTTTGAGGATAGTCGCGGTTTTTTCCTGGAATCATACTCCCAAAAAAAGTTCGAAGATGCTGGGATCAGCTGTCATTTTGTACAGGACAATCACTCCAGGTCTGAACAGCAGGGTGTTATCCGCGGATTGCATTTTCAAAAACCGCCTTTTGCACAAAGTAAACTTATCCGGGTCACCCGTGGTGCTATCTTTGATGTGGCAGTGGATCTTCGCAAAAGTTCTCCAACTTTTGGTATGTGGAAAGGTTTCGAACTGACCGATAAAAATTACCTGATATTGTTTGTTCCTCAGGGCTTTGCGCATGGGTTCTGTACCCTGTGCCCGGGGACTGAAGTGCAATATAAAGTCGATAATTTATATGCGCCGGATTATGATAGCGGAATCAGATGGAATGACCCATTACTGGCAGTTAACTGGCCTGTAAAAGAGCCTGTTTTGTCAAAAAAAGATGCAATTCTTCCTTTTTTTAAGGAACTGAAATCACCTTTCTGAGCTGTAGGAGTAAACGGTTGTTTCTGTAGAACTGAAAATATGACAGCAGTTTCAGGATGCAGTCTGGTTTTCTGAATAATTCTGGCTGTTGTAACCTAAAATTCTATCGATATCACTGTTCTCCAGGGTTTCCTGCTGCAGTAATGCTGTCGCCAGAGTGTCAAGTTTTCCACGATTATATGTTAACAGATCAAATGCACGTTTTTCCTGTTCAAGAATGATTCTGCGGACCTCTTCATCAATAATACGTGCAGTTACTTCGCTAAAATCTCTGTTCTGGGCCAGCTCCCTGCCTAAAAACGGATGCTCTTCACCTTGATTGAAAGTCGTGGGACCCAGTTTTTCACTCATTCCCCATTGGCATACCATTTTGCGGGCCAGATTGGTGATCTGCTTGAGATCTTCTGCTGCTCCATTGGTCATTTCATTATAGATAAGTTTCTCAGATACTCTGCCACCCAGGGCAACTGCGATACGTGCCAGGAGATATTTTTTGGAAAAATTGTGACGATCCATATCTGGAATCTGTTCGGTTGCTCCCAAAGCTCTTCCTCTGGCAATAATGGTCACCTTCTGGATTGGGTCGGTTTCCGGAATCAGCTTGGCTATAAGTGCATGTCCGGCTTCATGGTAAGCCACTATCTCCTGTTCTTTTCGTTCCAGTTTATCTTCGCGTTCCGCACCTAAAAGGATTTTATCCTGTGCCTCCTCAAAATCATGGATATCTACAATGGTCTTGTTTTTTCTGCCTGCTAAAAGAGCTGCTTCATTAACCAGGTTTCTTAGATCTGCTCCGGAAAAACCTACGGTGCGGGCTGCAATATTTTCAAGCATAACGGATTGATCTGTGGGTACATTTTGTGCATGGATCTTTAAAATCTCAATTCTGGCGTTTTTTTGAGGAAGATCGAGTGTGATTTGCCTGTCAAAACGACCTGGTCTGGTAAGAGCTGGATCAAGCACATCCGGACGGTTTGTGGCTGCAATAACTACTACCGATTCATGGGGTTCAAATCCATCCATTTCGGTAAGTATCTGGTTTAATGTCTGTTCCCGTTCATCATGACTTCCACCCAATCCAGTTCCCCTTACTCTGCCCACTGAATCCAGTTCATCTATAAAAATTATTGCAGGGGATTCCTTTTTGGCGATTTCAAACATATCTCTTACCCGAGATGCTCCTACTCCTACAAACATTTCTATAAATTCTGAACCGCTTGTACTGAAAAAAGGCACTCCAGCTTCACCTGCGGTTGCCCTGGCCAGAAGTGTTTTTCCGGTTCCCGGGGGCCCCATTAATAAAACCCCTTTGGGGATAGTTGCTCCCAGGCGTGCAAACCGTGCAGGATCTTTTAAATATTCAACTATTTCCTGAAGGTCTTTTTTTGCATTAGAAAGGCCTGCAACATTTTGATAGCGGGTTGTACACATTTCTTTACGAAATCGTTTTGCCCTTGATTTACCAATTCCAAAGATTGATGTTCCCGGCATACCTTTCATCTGACTGGATAGTTTTCTACCTGCATATAAAAAATACCCCAACAAAAGAAGCCAGGGAAACAAGAGTACTATAATGCTCATCCACCAGGAGGACGCTTCTTTGTCTTCTGCTCTGATTGTTACATTGTGAGCCTCTAACATACTTATAAGTGTGGGATCCTCTATCTGCGGCATTGTGGTTGTAAAGTTATGATAAGTTATCGAATCGGCTAAACTGCTTTGTATTCCTTTCTGCTGGTAACCGTTTTTTAATTTGCCCTGGATTTCGGTGCCCTTAATAAAAACTTCTTCGATATTTCCGATTCTTAGCTGATCTTTAAATACCGAATAGGGTAGAGCTATTTGCCCTGCTGGATTAATGGAACTGAAAAGGTAGGAAAAAAGGATTGTCAGAATTACTCCCCATAAAAGAAATCGCCAGATTGATATTTTGGATTCAGAACTCTTCGGGCGTTCAGGGATATCTTTTGCCATTTTCTTACCTCTTAAAATTGGTTTTATTCTGACAAATATTGGGAAGCAAAAGACATTCCTGAGAAAGATGCTCCAAAGATGGTGCTTTAATTGCTTTATAATATTGTACCTACCCGTTTTAGTTTGATTAACATCCGATGGAGATGCATCATTATGCGATACGATGAGCTTTCATTATTAACCAGGGATATTCTCGAAATGGCAGGTAAAATCTCCGATCCTCTCAAAGTCGATCTGGAAAATATGATGGTCGAATGTGATTCAGAAAATCACTTTCTCAACTCCATTCTGGATTATGTGGAAATTATTCAGGATGACCCTTTGGAATATCTTAATAATGCCGATTTTGATACAACTGTCGATCTATCCATGTTTAAAAATTCCATGAATAACCTTCACAGCTCTGTAATTCATGTCTTATCAGTCCCATTGACTTCCAGAAATCAGAATCACCAGTAAGATATTTTATTTATAAGGAAACCGCTCCCAGGCATTATCCACAAAAGCCTTGAACTCCTTTTCAAAACGCGAACGGGGAAAACGTTCTGCATTTTTACGAATTACCTGTGGATCAAAAGTATCTTCTATTGCTAAAAACTTCCTGATTGTATCTATCAGACACGATGGATTCTGTTTGTAAAAAAACAGGCCGGTTTGTCCCTCAATAACCGTTTCCAGTGCCCCACCTCTGCCAAATGCTATAACCGGCAGCCCTGATGCCTGCGCTTCTACATTTACGATGCCAAAATCCTCTTCTGCAGAAAAAATAAAAGCCCGCGCTTTGCTCAGCAATTTCTCCACCTCCTGAGGTGGTTGCTGTCCTAAAAAAGAAATCGTCGGTCCGGCTATACTCTTAAGCATCTGCTTACTGGGCCCCTCCCCAATAATAATCAAAGGGAGTTTAAGCTGATTAAATGCCTCAATTATTATATCCAGTCGCTTATAGGGTACAAGTCTTGAAACTGTTATAAAATAGTTGTCTCTTTTTTCACTGATGTAAAAACGATCCACATCAACCGGTGGATAAATCACAGCTGCCTGACGATTGTAACATTTCCAGATCCGATGGGCAATGTAATTGGAATTGGCTACAAATTCATTGACTCTGTTGGCTGAAATAACATCCCACATCCTTATGTAATGTAAAATCATTCTGGTGATAAAACTTTTAATTCCACCCCGTAATCCCGCAGCCTCAAGGTACTCAAATGTGAGATCCCAGATATAGCGCATAGGTGAATGACAATAGCAAATGTGAAGCTGGTCTGAAGAGTTCAGTGCCCCTTTGGCTACCGCGTAAGATGATGAAATTATAATCTTGTGTTCTCGTAAATCGAATTGTTCCACAGCCATAGGGAATAGTGGAAGGAAAAAACGGTGGTGTTTTTTAGCCAATGGGAACCGTTGGAGTACCGAAGTTTTTATCTTTTCATTTTCATAAATTGTACCTCTTACCTGCTCTGCATCATGAAACAGGGTATATATGGTACCCGGGTATAATTTATATATTGATTGCAGTACACTCTCTGCCCCGGCCAGGGTTACTAACCATTCATGAATTATTGCTGTATTGACCATAGCCCAATTTTATAATTAAGGTTAATTGACTGCTATAAGAATTTGGATACCAAAACTCCTTACTACCAGCATTCAGATGGCCAGAAAAACGGCTGTGATACCGATTGTTTTAAAAATGGTAACGATTGTATTTTGGACCTGAAATGATGCAATTGATGTCCTAATTTCAATAGCAGCAATTCAGGTTTAATGAAAACTTTAAGATCAGGTCTCTAAATGCAAAGGTTGAAATGGCCGATGAGTAAAAAAGAACCCCCTCTGATATTGATGGACAATGTATCCGTTCGACTTTGGAACAGAACTGTTTTTAAGAACATATCCTGGAGCATTTATCAAAATCAATTCTGGGCTGTTACTGGAATTACAGGTTCCGGAAAATCTATACTGGCAAGAGCACTATGCGGAGATTATCCCCTTGCCGGTGGAGAGATAGTCTATAACTTTAAAGAATGCGATAATCCATTTCTGTTTAATGATCCTCTAAAAAGAATCGGATATGTGGCATTTGAAACCAACCGGGATATGAAATCTGATCAAAACCGTTTCGTCCAGTCAAGGTACTGGAGTAATGGTGAATCATTATCAGTTAAGAAGTATCTGAGTAAGGAAATGGTTTATGAAATCAATCCCTTCGAGATAGTGAAGAACAGACGGGCTTTATCATCTTATTATCAGTTGCAAAAAAAGCTTCTGAAACTGTTCCAGATTGATTATTTATTAAATAGAGAAGTTGAATCGCTTTCCAACGGCGAATGCCGTAAAGTGGCTATGGTTCATGAATTGCTGCGAGAACCGGTATTATTGATATTGGATAACCCTTTTCAGGGGTTAGATTCTGAATATAGAATTCGACTCTGCAATATTATTTTACCCTTTTTAATCAAACAGGGCACTGTATGTATGATTATCACCAGCGATAAAAGTGAAATCCATGAAAATGTAACTCATTTACTGGAAGTCGATTCCTTCAGAATAATCTCATCTGGCCTTTACAGACATAGCAGTGTAAAGAAAAACAGATTGAAAAAGCAGCAGTCTGTGATTTTTGAAATGACCGCCGGTAAATCCATTCCCGATATTTTCCAACGGCGGGTAAAAAGCCCTGAAACCCTGGTGCGCATGTCACATGTATACATCAAATCAGGAAGAAAAGTCATTCTCAATGATATCAGTTGGGAAATCAGAAAAGGAGAACACTGGGCGCTAACAGGACCCAATGGCTGTGGTAAGACTACTCTTTTGAGTCTGATCATAGGAGACCATCCCCAGATGTATGCAAATGTTGTCGAAATATTCGGGGTGCGATGGGGGCGGGGCTCCAATATTTGGAATGTCAAAAAAAAGATCGGGTGGGTCTCTCCGGAGCTTCAAATCTGTTATCCCGGAGAAACCACTGGTCTAAATGTTGTGCTTTCAGGGTATTATGATTCGATTGGATTATTTAACAAACCATCAAAAGAGAAAAAAAACAGAGTCGCGGATCTATTCTCAGAATTCGGTATTTCTGAACTGGCTGAAGTAGCATTCGGTTCCATGTCGGAGGGACACCAGAGATTGCTTCTTTTGTTAAGGGCAATGGTAAAGAGCCCTCTTATGCTTGTTCTTGATGAGCCATGTCAGGGACTGCCATTTGCTGCCCGTAAATTTATGATTTCTACGATTGATAAGCTGGCTTGCTGCAATACTACAATAATTTATGTAACACATCAGCTCAATGAACTGCCTTCATGCATAAACAAAAAACTAACTCTTACCAGGTGATATATCCGGAAAAATTTCCTTTAACCTAAAATCCGCAGTAGATTGACACGGATAACACGTAATCTATTGCGCATAAAGGTTTTCAGTCCTTTCGGTCTTATCACCAGTAGATAAAACCTTCAAGGACTTCAAACCTTTCTGCATCAATATCTTACGGTTCTTCATTGTCACCT
>DATAMG010000069.1:0-27579 GCA_036260705.1 Chitinispirillaceae bacterium
GTTGAGTTGTTTTGCCAGATCCAGTCTCCCCTGCTACAATTACTACTTGATTATGTAAAATTGCAGAAAGAATCTCTTCTTTCCGCTCCAGAATCGGCAACCCTTCTGTATAACGAACCTGTGGACGTTTCAATTCTATTGATCTATTTTTTAAATTATAAGGCATGTTCATTTTGATATTACGTAAAAAATGTTCAGAAAGTATATTTTTTAAAACGGAGCAGCTGTAAAATTACACAAAATAGTATGTAGAGGTTCCCGGATAAAGCAGGAAAAATAATATCAACCCCATTTTTTTATCATAATAATAATCTACTCTTAGCATAAAAGGTTTTAACTAATGAGCAAGAGATTGGAAGTAGTAATAGTCGATGATGAAGTCCAAATCACTGAACTTCTGAAAACTTTTCTTCAATGCTCCTCAAAACAGAGCAATATCCACACTTTCAATGATTCGATCGAAGCAAAAAACTATCTTGCTGAAAACAAGGTTGATGTACTTATCACAGATTATAAAATGCCAAAATGTGATGGTATTCAGCTTATGGAAAGCCTGGATTCAAATGTAAAAAAAATTCTCATCTCTGGTTATGTTTCAGAGATTGCCGAAGAACGGCTTCAAAAGCTAGATGCTGTATTTTTTGAAAAACCGGTTCCAATGAAAGCTCTGGGCTCAATTATAAATGATCAGGAAAAAATAAATAAAATTACCGACCATTATTAATGAAAGACTCAGATGCAGTTAATCTTAGTATACATCACAACAAAAGACAAAACACAGGCTGAACAGATTGGAAAAAAGCTGGTCGAAGAAAAGCTGGTCGGATGTGTTAATATTTTAGACGGAATGAAATCAATTTATTGGTGGAACGATGCCATACAGGAAGATTCTGAAGCCATATTATTAGCAAAAACCGACCAGAATCTTTTACCCGGATTAATATCGAGAGTTAAACAGCTTCACTCTTACAGCTGTCCCTGTATAATTGCGCTTCCGATTATCGAGGGTAATCCTGATTATCTGAAATGGCTTAAACAACAGATCCACTGCTCAGAAAATCCAGATCGCTGAAATAAAAAGCCCCTTTTTATATCCAGCTTCAGATTTAATTAAATATATGTAGCATACAACCCTGTACCCTCCAAGAGCCATCTGAAAAAAGTTATTCAATTTTCTTAGTTTCATCTCCGTAATGCATTATTTCCATTTATTTTTTCTGGAGGTCAATTCTGATACCCCATCTAATGCTTTACATTCTGATTTACTGCCTGACAATCAGTGCAGCTCCCAGCATATTTATTGAAAAAATTGATGAAATCCCGGATTATTATCAAAGGGATAGAGAATTCGGGGGATTCCCAAGAGGTGGAAGCGTATATTGTGGTCCGACCACTGTTTCCAATTCACTCATATGGTTTGCCCGAAATGGGTATACAGGAATAATAGAGCTGACTGAGAATGTTAAAAAAGATCAGCACGAACTGATCCGCCAATTGGGATCCCCCCAATATATAAACACCGGAAAAGGCGGTTCCAGTCCGGATATGATTTTAACCGGAGTACAAAAATTTCTGAATGAAAGAAATTACAATAGCGCAAAACTGAAATTTTATGGTTGGCGACCAGTACCACAAGAGTTCAAAGCGCATTCTACTATTCCCGATCTTCAACTAGCCAAAGATGCATTACTCAAAAACGATGCAGTCTGGTTAAACATAGGCTGGTATGATTATAACGAAAAAAAGAAAGGATACAAAAGAACCGGTGGCCACTGGGTAACCTTTGTCGGTTATGGTCACAACGGGAAAAAAAACGACTCAGATGTACTGATTATCCATGATCCAGAGACCCACTGGCACGATAATGATTATATCAAGATACAGAAATTAACCGAAGGAACACTTGCTGGTGACATGACAAATCTGCCACAAAACGCTTCGGGTTACCACAGTTTTTCTGTAGGATTCAGACAATATGGTGTCATTGAAGGGATGATCGTTTTAGAAATGCCTGAAAAAAAACATGAAACTGTCTCCATGCCCAATTGATTTCTAACCCTGAAAAAAAAACGATTCTTTGGTAAGCATTTTGCACCAGAGAATCGTTCTTTTGAAACTTTAACAAGCATTAATCACCAAAATCAGTTCATTTATTTATCCGGGTTCAGTATCAATGGTAAACCATCTTTTCCGCCAACAATAACGACTTTAGAGTTAGCCGAAGCTGCCAGTTTTTCTGTCGCTTCGATACCTTTCCATTGTAAAAGGTCCTTATTGAGTCCTTCCGCAACGATTTTCTGAAAATCAGCAATACCCTGTGCCTCAATTCGCTTACGATCAGCTTCCAATTTCTCCTTCTCCAACACATACTGCATTCGCTGACTTTCCTGCTCAGCCCTCAATTTCTCTTCGATTGCCTCAGCCACTTTTGCCGGTAACTGAATATTGCGCAGAGGTGTGTTTTCGATAATAATACCCCTTGGGCCGATCTGCTTTTTGAGCTCCTCAGAGATACCCATAGACAGTTTCTCACGAACCGAAGTATACAACGCTTTAGCTTCATAACCTGCAGTTACAGTCCTGATAACCGATCTGAATTGGGGATAAATAAGCACATCTTCATATACCGGCCCAACAGTTTTGTACACTTCATCTGCATTTTCAGGATTAAGATGGTATAAAAGACTCACTTCCAAACTCAGAGACAAGCCTTCCTGAGTGGGAACTGTAACAGTTTCTTTCACTTCCCTGGTTTTAATACTCATTTTAATCACATCAGCCAAAGGATTAGCCAGATTTATTCCTGGTTTAAGAGTATGGTTTGAAACAGTACCGAAAAAATCTACAACTCCCACATGTCCAGCCGGAATAATTACAATGGATTTATAAACTACTAAAGCAATTGAAGCAATTATAACTAATCCTGCTAATGGTTTTGTACCAGGCTTTTGTTTTCCTGATGGTGAAAAAAGCAGTACTATTCCAGCAAATATTAAAATTACTGCTACTATAAAAGTCATAGGGCTCCTTTGATTTAATTCTGCTAAATTAAAAAGATTATTCTTGTTCTTAGTTATTGCATATCAGCTTGAAGATGTTTCAGGCAAAATCGCAGTCATTTTAATTTAGGCGATTTATCACTAAAAAATCATCCAATTACAGTAAAGACTTGTTTTCCTTGCAACAATTACCCAAGGTATAATAGAATTAGGTAATACCTGTATCAGACGATTCCTTTACGTGATCAGCTTGAAAGCCTCGGCACGTAGTACAATTCACGTCAACAATTCGTATCAGATCAGGTAATTAGCTGTAACTTATCATAATTGAATAATTATACATAATGTACCAGTCAAAATGAAACCTTTAAGCAAAACAATTAAATCAGGTATGCATCTGTTTCACCAGAACGATCGATCCCGTGAATTGTACATTATTCAATCCGGAGAGATAAAAATATATAGAATATCCAATGGAAAAGAGATTGAACTTGCGACTCTTGGTAAAGGATCTGTTTTAGGAGAGATGGCATTGATTGATGGTAAACCTCGCAGCGCCTCAGCCAGGGCCATTACAGATTGTGTGGTGATCAGAATTGATGCAGAAAAATTTCATGAGAAAATAAAAGATGTTCCGCCATGGTTCATGTCCATAATCAAAATGACCAGTCAGAAGATACGCAGAGCAAACTGCCGTTTGCAAAATATCAGCAGTGAACACCAGGGTGTGAACATAATAATAGCTTTGTATTATCTTTTCAAGCGATTTGATCCTTCTGGTAATGGAATGCAGATTTACACGCTCCAATCCAGACTTATTACTTTACTTGGTGTAACACACCAAAAAATAGTTCAGATTTTGGATTTTCTCTATAATAGTGGTTTCATTAACATTAAAGATGATTCGGTTTTTATGGTAGATTCATCCAGGTATAAAGAATATTGCGAATTTCTCCGTCTTCTTTTAAGGAAAGGTTTTGAAAAAGCATCTCCTTTTCCAAGGCAGTTATCGGAATTGATTTTGACTCTACCAGATAAAATACCAGACATCATACAAAGCTACTGTGAAGTTACAGAAATCGAAGAATCGGTTTTCATAGAGTATTGTGCTAAAATAAATCTCAGTGATAACTTCCACAGCGTACTTATGCAGTTAAGAGATAATAACCTGCTTTCATTTTCAAAGAAAGCTGAAGATGCAACAAGCGCTTTTTTAATAAAGATCAGCAATACTGAGTGGAAACGCTGTTATTTATATGAAAAGTATAGAAATCTGAAGCCAGTATTATGAAAAAACAACAATTTTTCATGACAATACTGCTGTTAGTCTTATTTTCATCGGCCGAAAAAAGAGTGGGTGGGATTATCAGCAATAACATAAATTGGAATGAAGAAGATGGTCCTTATATTATAGAAAAGGATCTTCTGATCGCCAAGTCTACACTACTCACCATAAATCCTGGTACAAGAATATTAATAAGAAATCATCCATTACCAGACACAACAGTATATCAGTTAGATAAAATCGACTCATCCACAATATCCATCAAAGTGGAAGGTACATTAATCTGCCTTGGAAGAAAAGATCAGCACACATACTTTACTCCAGTTGATTTTTTGGAGGATAAATATTCCTGGTACGGTATCGTTTTCAAAAGCGGTAATGAAAACGTCAGCGAACTTACAAATGCAGATATCACAGGAGCTTACAGAGGTGTGTATACTGTTGACTGCAGTCCCCTTATCCGTTCATCAGTATTGGAATATAACCATATCGGTATTTTCTGCTCCGGACAAAGCAAGGCCGAAATTAACAATTGTGTAATTGCGCGCAACTTTGCATCAGGTATCCTGATTTCAGAATCGAACCCGCACCTAAACAATAATATCGTAGTCTTTAACCGCAATCATGGATTATGGTGCGATGGTATATCCAAAGTATATCTGCAATACAACTGCTTTTATGCAAACTACGATGGCAATTTTCTGGAATGTGATCCGGAATTCGGAATATTGGTGAAAACCAATGCAAATAAGGATTCGATCGATCTGCATAATAACATTTTTTCTGATCCAGTATTCGCCGGATCAGTCTCTGACTCTATTGCCACGGAAAAAGATTACAATTTACCCACTTTTAAATCTAAAATAAAAGACAGCTCCATAGCTCAGATCATCTACGAAGGGAAAACTCTGCCGGAAAAAATCTTTAAAATCAACCAGACCAAATACCAGCTGTCCCGTTATTCACCATGTATTGATGCTGGTCATCCAGGAGAAAGCTTCAAGGATATCGATGGTTCCAGAAATGATATGGGAATAAGTGGCGGCCCCGAATTCGTTTCTAAAAAATCAAAAACCAAGTTTAATCAATCCAAATAGAAATAAACACTTCTGATATTGAAATTATTCTCAAGGTTGATTAACTATTATGGCACTGGCACATCTGGTGGCAAAACCTACTGGTCGTAAACGTTCTCCCAGCGAATAATCGTATACTATACTCCAGACAGTAAATACACGACCAACCGGATTTGAGGGGATCTTTATTTTTACAACTGAAACAGCGGATAAATTTCTTACTATTCTCAAAAAATCTGAATCGGTTCCCTGATTATTAATATCCTGCAGAAGCCATTCACAGGTGAAATGTTCTTCATCCCGCAAACCTTGCAGACTTATACTGGTATCCACCAGCCCAGCCTTCCTGGTAACTTCCAGAAAATAACTATACTTCTTATTAAAAGCTATAGAATCAAAACCTGTTAAATCATAATAGTCAACATAAGGGTCTACACGAGGATCAAACGTTGCTCGATCTCCATTTATCCTGTATAGCCGTATGTACTGAATCTGAGGATTTCTGTTTACAGGTATATATGATCCGAGATAACGCAAGCGGTTGTTATAGCGGATTGTGACAGCCGATTTTGCCTTAAATTTTTCATTGACAACTACATAGATATTCAGTGGTACCGAGAATATCTGCAGAATTCTAGGCATGAATTCCTTTATATCTATCTTAGCATCTCCACTTAAAGTCCGGACCAGAGAATCGGCAACAAGTAATCCAGATGATGGTTGATTCGAAAGGTAATCCAGCATATCCAGCACATCATCAGAGCTTTTTTTGAGAAAATCTGCAGAAAAATAACTCTTCATGAAGGAAGGGATCAGAGCACCCACATTTTGCAAACCTCCCAGCTCATGGCGGATAAGTGAATCCGGTACCATTATCAGCATACTTGCAGAATCTGTACCGGTGCCAAAATATTCTTTATAACTTTCCGTGAGCATGATCTGCTCTATTGGGATAGTATCATTATATTCAGCATCAAATCTTGACCTTGACAAAATCGACCACCTGATTGAGTTAATTTTTTCGCCGCCAAAATAAGCACGCAAATCTATTGTGTCCAGAGGCGATCCTTCTGCAAGCTGGTGATTGTTAAAAATCATCACAACCGGACGTACCTTATCATTATCAATTGTTTCATATCCAGTGGGAAACTCATATCCGCATTGTATAAGCAATACTGTAAGTAAAACTAACCATTTCATTGATGTTTTCCTTTTTTCAGAAATCAGCTTTCAGCCCTAAAGATGGAATAACAGGCACAGAAAGAGTGGTTTTTTTGGTATAATCATAATTATAAACCGTAATTTCCGGACTTTTATAAACCAGCCATAAAGCATTGATTAAATCCAAATAGCCGGTTAAGATCCACTTGTCAAAAACAAATTTCTTCTCCACCCTTAAATCGATCTGACAGAACGGATTGTTTCGCAAGCTGTTTTTTTCTCCGTATACCGGAATAAAGAAACGATTTGTCAAATCACTGACTCTGTCCACAACAGGCGTATATGGGTTGCCTGAAACAAATCTGAGTCTGGAACCTGCCTGCCAGTGTTTTTTAAAACGATAATTTACTACACACTGCAGATTGTGAGTCTGATCATTATCGTAAGGAATATATCGTTTATCCTTGGTACTGTATCTTTTACTTTTAGATAAGGAATATGAGATCCATCCGGAAATATTTCTGCCCTGATCATGTTGGATAAACAATTCCAGACCATACATTTTGCCTTTACCGCCATTTTTAAAAACTGGGCTCAGAGAATTTAAGGATAATAATTGATCGAGTCCTGTAAAGACAGGGAGATCCCATTGCTGGTTATGGTAAACCTGTAGATCGGCAGATATTATTTCATTAATCTTCCAGTTATAACCCATCATCACCTGTCTGGCTTTGGTGACCGGAAAATCAGAATTTCCCAGAGTATCGTGAGTCGCATAACCCAAAGGCTGAGGAGTCTGATTGTAAGTACCAAGAGCAGCTGTCAAAGCATGCTTTTTATTGATTTGGAATTTGGCGGATAATCTAATGGATGGCTCTGCCCTGAATCCGATCCGGTTATCAAAGAATTGATAGTTCCAGAATTCAGGAAGAAGACTTGCCTTCTTTTTTATTTCCGGATAATAATCGTAACGGAATCCTGACTTTACAGTCAGAGAAGGAATGGGACGATACTCCAGCTGTAAATGAGGGCTGGCAATTCCTGATGTCATATCGATTGTATCCCGGAAGAATATGCGCTCGGCTGTAGGGAAAATGGTATTCTGCCGGAATTTTTTCATCCATAATTCAAATCCCCCGGTAATTTTCAGTTGATCGGAAATGCTGTAGCTTAACTCATCTCTGATCATCAACTCGTAATATTTGTATTCCCACTTTAAGACTCCCAGCAATAGACCATTTCCCAGACCCTGAATCAGGGCGGTTCTGAAACTGTTTTCCCATCTATTTTCTACTATTGCATCGTGACCGGCCATGACCATGTTAAATGCATCAGTATTGCTGACCCGATCGATCATTGCATCGACCTCAGTACTTCCCGCATTTACAGAGGGGACAACCAGTTCAAGAGCATCTTTAGAACCGAAGAGAGTAAAAAAGAGTTTCTGATAAGGGGAAAGGTCAATATCAGCCCTCACCAGGTAATCATAATAATATGGAGCGACCATTACAGGGATTTCAATTGCATCAATCTTTTTTACTGCTAATCCCAGCAGATCGCCCATATAACTTCTTCTTACCGAAGTAAGAATGCCGGTTCGACTATTGACCGGCCCTTCTGCAAATGCACTGATATCCATTAAATTGATATCAACATAGCTGGTAAACTTTTCTCTTTCTGCATTTCTGCTGTTAAGTGCAATAACTCCTGCAATAGAATTTCCGTAACTCACCCCAAATCCGCCAGGAAACATATCTATAGAATGCAGTGCTTCTGAATTGTAAACAGATTTCAATCCACCGAAATGGTAAAGCTGGGGCACAGGAATCCCATCCAGAAAAAATCTGGAATCCCAGCTTGGAGCCCCCCTTATCCCAATTGATCCGCCTCCAAACAATGGCCTTGAAACTCCGGGAAAGATCTGTACCACCTTCATTGCATCACCATTTAAGCCTGCAACGCTGTTTATCTGTTTTGAAGAAAGTGAACGTTTCGATATTTCCTGATTTTTTTCCCTGCCATATACCACGATTTCATTTTCATCGTAAGATGACTTATTTATTCTAAAAACCATTTTTCGATTTTGTTTACTTATAAATATCTGATCACTTGAAAAAGGCTCATATCCTGCACCGATAATCCTTAGCACCAAGGGTCCCTCGGGAAGAGATTTAAAAGAGAAGTGCCCAAATGAATCTGTCCAGGTTGAAAGAACACCATTGAGGTATTGTTGCCCGCTAAATTCTCCAATTTTTTTTAGGTACAGCCCAAATGGTACTGGAAGGGTGGTATCCGACAATGAATCTTGGTAATTTACAAGTATTTCAACAT
Organism: Chitinispirillaceae bacterium; assembly: GCA_036260705.1. Classification (GTDB taxonomy): domain Bacteria; phylum Fibrobacterota; class Chitinivibrionia; order Chitinivibrionales; family Chitinispirillaceae; genus JAAYPC01. The sequence goes on from DATAMG010000069.1 coordinate 8,853, forward strand.
CAGATACAGGACGTTTGGTTCCACGTTCAAATACCATACCGGTAAAATTCACAGTATCAGTTACGGTATAGCAGATATCATCCGCTGTTACTTTATACTGATAGACAATCATTACAGATACCGGAACTCCAGCAATTATTGCCGGAGTAAACTTAAACTGAAATGCCGCCTTCACTACCTGTGAATCCAAAGCCGGGTGCAGTCCATTTATCAGCTCTACCGAATCGACATATCCTCTTTCATCCAGAAGCAGGTTCATTGTAACAGTACCGGTAATACCAAGCCTGGTAACAGACAATGGTAATTGAGCTTTAACAAATTTAATCAGGACAGGTTCCTGTTGCAGCTGGGGTTGGCAGTTGATGACTTCTGAAGATTTTACAACTAAACAGGAAATCACTAGGACAAGAACAACTCTACACATAAGCATGCATCCGGTTCAGACTTTTAAAGTAAAGTTCAAACAGATCTTCTGAACTCAATTAGAGCAAGCAGCATGCACGTTTTTATTTTAGCGCTTATCCAGAGAGGTAAAACGTTTAAGAAGGTGGTCAGTAGAGTGCGTTTTTTGTATTATAACGTTTAACAAAGGTTAAGACATATCAAAAGTATTATCAGCAGAATTATTCACCGGAGGGAAAGTATAAATCTAGCCCTGAATCATCTGGAAACGAAACTTTATCAATTGCCAGGAAGCTCTGGGAATGTCACCCTGAAGAGCAGGTTCAAATTCAAGCTTCAAACAGGCTTCGTATATCTTCTGTTTGGAACCATAACCCAGATCATCTAATACAACAGCTTTTTTCACTTTACCATCAATATCTATGAGTATTTTGACGCGCACCACACCTTCGATATGATTTTCCAGCATCTCCTTTGTATACTCGGGTTTAACCTGGAATTTAAGCCTGGGAAGAGTGGTAACAGTTGTAATAGATGCAAGCTGACCCTTTAACTCCTGCTTGGTAACCTTGAAGGTGTCGATTGGAGTATCCAGAGTATTCCCCTGCTTTCCAATAATAGCACTGGAAGCATCTTCAGACGCTCCGATTCCCGAAGAATAAACCTTTTTGAGACCATAAACCTTACGTACCGGTTTTTTAACCTCCTCCCGGAGCTCAGGCTCAGACTGCTGAGGAGGTTTCTGCTCAATTATGGTTTTTTTAGTCAGATCCAATGGTTCTTTTTTCTCTATTTTCTGAGTCTTTTTTTCCTGCTCCGGTTTCTTTTTCTCTACAATTTGCGCAGGTATTTTCTGCTCAAAAACAAAACGAGCCTGAATGCGTTCAATTTTCTGCTGGAAGGTTTCAGGCAGCGGATTTTTAATCTTTAAAAAGATGGATATTGTAATAAATAAAAGCGAAGTTAAAATAAAAATTACAGCTATACTGAACTGCTCCGGTTGATTCTTCTTTTCAGTTCTGGCATAAAACTGTAAAAGCCACTGCTGTGAATCCCTATCCACTATTCCTCCTGCACGACCAAAACCGAAAAATCGATAAATCCAGCTTTCGAACAGCTGAACATGACTTTTTTTACAACCGAAAACTCGATCTCCCTGTCACACTGTATCAATAATGAAGATACTGTCTTTGGATTCTTATTTCTGGAATGAACCACCTTCATCCAATCGAAAAGCGGCTTAATGACCATGGAATCATTACGGCTCAACTCTTCCATAGTTACGATAGTGTGCCCCTCAGAAATAACAGCGTTTTTAGTGATCTCTATAGATGTACGGAGTTGAGGAAGCTTTTCGGAAGAAGAAACAGGAAGTACTAAATCCTGAGAAGGAGTAATCAAATTTCCTTCTACTGAAAAACTTTTTATCAAAAAAACCAGAAGAATGGTCATTACATCGACCAAAGAAGTCAGTTGAGGGCGAAATGCCGAGTCCGCCTTCTGCTCAAAGCGGTCTTTTAGAAAACTCATATACCGGCTCCGGGGTCCTGGGTTGCACTGGATAGACCAACCTTTTCAAATCCTGCAATCCGACATATATCCATCACCCTGACCACATATTTAAAAGAAATCTTATCGGTAGCTGCCACAATAATCTCTTCACGGTAATCCAACTTAATGCGATGCACTTTCAGCCGTTCAGCAAGAGAATCAAATGGAAAAGACTGCCCCTGCACTGTAAGTGAATCCAAAAGCTCCTCTCCCATCACTATACCCAGATAATCGCTACCCAACCGTACCGTTAAACGGGGATGAGGCTTTTGGGGCTGAGAAGCCATAAAGGCACTGACATTTGGAGGAAGAGTGAATTCGATTATAGACATGTGAGTAAAAACCGCCATTGATACCAGAAAAGGTATCAAAATGACAAACATATTCATTACCGGAGTAACATCGATATCTGGAACTTCGGCAGCTTCAGAAGGTTTACGATTTATTACAAACGAGAGCTTCATCAGGCTTTTTTCTTTTTGAGGTAGTTAAGAAATTTCACCATTGCTTCATCAAGATCCTTAACCAGCTGATTCTGCTTATTATAAAGAAAAGTATAGATTACCATACAAGGAATCGCAACAATGAGACCGAAAGCAGTGGTAAGCATCGCCTGGGAAATTCCTGAAGCCAGCATAGCAGCCTTTTTTGCAGCTTCCATATTAGCCAACGAAGAAAAAGATAACTGCAGCCCAGTAATAGTCCCCAGCAAACCTAAAAGAGTGGCGATATTAGCAAAAAGTGTCAGATAATTCAGTCTTTTTGATAAACGGGGGACCTGTTGAATTGCAGCCTCCTCAACCCCCTCCTGAATCTCATCTATGCCCATCCCGGCATCAAACCGTTCAAGGGCAGTTCTCAGGAGCACAATCTTTGGATCATTGCCTTTGCTGACTATTTTTTTGGCCTGCTCAGTCTTCTTCTCATTAATCGAACGGGCCAGTTCGGAAACCAGAATTGATCCTTTTTTGTTGCAGACGAAATAGTAAAAAATCAGTCTTTCCAGAGAAACTGCAACTGAAAGAGCAAGTACGCCAAGAATAACTGCCATGAACGGACCACCATCAGAATACCATCTGGCCATAGTTTCAATCATTCGATTCCTCCTCAAATCGACAATACTGACATATCACGACACATCAGTGAAGGATTACAGTTGTCAGGAATATGTAATATCCTGAAAAATAAAAGGGTTAACAATTTTAATGCAGCGGATAAGTTAATAAAATAATCTAAAGAGGTCGACAAATCAAATTATCCCATAGGTATCCCAGGATCGCTTGCATTAACGGTTCCAATATTCTATAATTGATTAAATCTGAACATCTTTTCTTCATTAATTCCACCAGATCAAAAAAAAGGAACTCTGATGCACCAGAAAACTGCAACCCGGTGTATATGTGGCTTTGCACTTGTATTAATGACCAGCCTGTCAGTCCGAAGTAATGATACTCTTTTTCCCACACCAGAAATATTAAAAGGTAATGTATTATTCTGGAAAAAAATTTATTCTGAGGTTTCTTTAAGCGAAGGCCTGCTCCATGATCGGGATTATCCAATGATTATTTTCGAAAAAGTCAGTGGCGACGCATCATCTGCAAAAATCAAGCAACACAAAGAGAAAATAGTCTCATCTCTGAACATAATAGCATCACAACCGAAATCAAGCTGGACAGAGCTCGAAAACAAAATTTATCAATTGTACATTCAGTATGCAGATTCCAACGCTATTGCAGGTGCTGCTGATCGGGTAAGATTCCAGCAGGGTCAGACAGAACGTTTCCAGCAAGGGCTTCAGAGATCAGGCTTATACCTGGATACTATCATTGCCATTTTCAAAAGATATGGTGTACCGCAAAGACTGGCATACCTCCCTCATGTAGAATCTTCCTTTAACACAGAAGCATACTCAAAAGTAGGAGCAGCCGGATTATGGCAGTTCATGAGAGGAACCGGTAAACTATACGGAATGAAAATTGACTATACAATAGATGAGCGTAGAGATCCGGTAATAGCAACCACGGCTGCAGCTAAATACCTTTCCTCCAGTTATCAGGAATTAAAATCATGGCCATTGGCCATAACCTCCTATAACCATGGAGTGTATGGAATAAAACGGGCAGTGGCCCAGACTGGTTCCAGGGACCTGGGCTATATTATCCAGAACTATTCCAGCCGATCCTTTAAATTCGCATCCAGTAATTTTTACGGATGTTTCCTTGCAGCCAGCGAACTGGCTCAAAACCACACAGTATACTTTCCCCAGATTAAACTCAATCCTCCGGTCAAATACACCGACTTTACTCTTGACAATTTTATTCATCCGGACATTCTGTGCAGATACATGAATATTTCCCATAAAACATTCTCTGATTATAATCCGGCAATCCGTCCGGTAGTTTTCAAACAAAACAAAAAACTTCCCAAGGGTCTGGTAGTTCATCTGCCAGCGGAAATTACCTCAGAATCGATTTACGCCATGCTGAGCAAAATCCCAGACTCTCTAAAAGCAACCGAACCCGAACGACCGCAATATTACCGGATTAATAAGGGTGATAACCTCTATACGATCTCTTCCAGACTCGGTGTAAGTATAAATGAGCTTTTAACAGAGAACAATATCTCCAAAAAAAGCATAATTCATGAAGGTCAGATTTTGCGTATTCCTGAAAAAGCAGGAAGCAAACCTAAGGTTATCGCTACTGTTGCAACTACAGAACAGTATGACAAAAAAGCCAATAAGATATCTGGTCCTCAGATTCAGAGTACAACCGCAGATAGCAGTGAGAGCGATGCAATAGTCGAGATTGCAAAAGCCGAAGCACAATCATCGATACCTCCTGAGGAAAAAATTGAAATCAAAGATGTGGCTATTGTAATACCTCAACCGGTAGTAACCAGAACCGATGTAAAAAAAGGAACACAAAACGAAAAAATCAATAAAAATCCGCCTTCTACGGCAATAGAAGAAATCAGCGATTCTCTGAAAGCAGTTGCAATGGCGCCAGCCATTGACAATGCAGAAGTAAATCCAACCATCAGACCTTCACTTTCATCTGATTTTGATGTAAGCCTGTATAATCTGGATGTTATGCTTCAATCCTCCGGAAACAGCGCGGAGTTGACTGTTTCAATTGATGAAACCATAGGCCATTATGCTGACTGGCTGAAGATTCCTACCTGGAGAATAAGAAAACTTAATGACATGCGCCATTCTGATATTCGCATAAACAGTAAGATCCGTATTCCTGTCGACCGTCAGGATGCCCTGGAAACGTTTGCTGCAGCACGTCTGGAATACCACATGGCCATCGAAGAGGATTTTTACACACAGTATATGGTAATAGATGTAAAGCCGCTGGTAATCAAAAAAGGCCAGACACTTTGGGATCTGTGCAACGAAACAGACAATCCTCTGCCTCTTTGGCTTTTCAAGAAATACAATAAACATCAGGATCTTGGAAGACTCATGCCTGGAACAACCGTTTGGATACCGGTTATCGGAGAAAATACTTCAGGCATCTATAATCCAACATTTAACAGATCTAATCAATCTCAACAATTGACTGTTCCACTGAGAGCCAAATCTCAGCAGATTAAGAGACTGCCTTAAAAATAGATGCATAAAGCGATGAAGTTCAGATAGAATAAGCACAGTTTCGTGAGTTAAACCTCTCGTGAAACCGGCTATGGTGGAGACAAACAAACTGTGCCAGACTGTATAAACAGCACCTGTCAAATGAATTAAAAAAAAACCGTCATACTTCGAGCCTCCATCGAAGAACTAAGGATGGCTGAGCACGGGCGGTTTTTTAAATTTCTCAAATTCTCTCATCTGAGCTTGTCAAATAGAGTTGCAATGAGACATTTTGCAGCGGCTATCGATTCAACTGTAATAGCTAACACCGGATTCAAAAAGCAGCTGATCCTTGCATCCATGGATATTTACAGCCACATGATCACCTTTTCTTTCAGAATGCCCCATTTTGCCCAGTACTCTGCCATCAGGACTGCAAACCCCCTCGATTGCATAATATGATCCATTAAGATTTGCCTCAGGCCCGCAACAGTTGCCATCGCAGTCCACATACTGAGTGGCAATCTGACCATTAATAAGCAGCTCTTTGATAGTTTTTTCCGGGGCAACAAAGCGCCCCTCACCGTGAGAAACAGCCATAGCATGGATATCTCCAGGCTTTACATTGCTAAACCATGGCGATTTGACAGAACAGACACGAGTATAGGCCATATGGGATATATGGCGCCCAATAGTGTTAAAGGTCAGAGTCGGACTGAATTCATGCATCTCACGAATTTCACCATATGGAACCAACCCCAGTTTAACCAGGGCCTGGAAACCATTGCATATACCCAGCATCAAGCCATCTCGATTTTTCAACAAATCATCGATTGCATCTTTAATATGAGGATTTCGAAAAAATGCAGCAATGAATTTACCCGATCCATCCGGTTCATCCCCCGCACTGAATCCCCCGGGAATCATCACTATCTGCGAACCACGGATCTTTTTAACCATCGATTCAATTGATTCCTCAATATCTGATGGTCTTATGTTTTTCAATACAAAAATATCACATTCCGCCCCGGCTTTATTAAATGCACGTTCAGTGTCATATTCACAATTAGTACCCGGAAATACTGAAATCAGTACCCGTGGACGAGCAAATTTAACCCTAGGTTTAACATTGCTGCGGCTTGTGTACAGGTCTGCAGCCATCACAGCCTCAGTAAACGGAGCTTTTGAAGGGAATACTTTTTCAAGCGGCTTTTCCCAGTGATCCTGAAGTTCTGCAATACCGATTTCCATACCGTTGACAGTTATACATGGTTTTTCACTGGTTATCCCCAGTTTTGTAAATACAATTCCGGAGAAAGTTTTACTGAAATCAAATCCATAACAGACCTCCAGAACCAGTGAGCCTATATTTGCGCTAAAAAGTAATTTTTCATCCACTACATTCTGGAATTGCATGCCTATACGATTGCCAAAACACATCTTGCTAACCGCTTCCACAACTCCTCCTGATTTTACAGTGTGAGCAGAAAGCACCTTACCATCACTTATTAAACTATGTACAACTGAATATGCTTTATCAAGTTTATTAAAATCCGGCATCTCATGTTCATCACGTACTGCAGATATCATAAGAACAGTTGAACCAGCCTTCTTGAACTCTGGTGATATCACTTTACTAACATCCACAGGAGCAAGTGCAAACGCGACAAGAGTTGGAGGTACATGCATATCCTTAAATGTACCGGACATGCTGTCTTTTCCCCCAATTGCAGCAATGCCCAGTTTCTGCTGTGCAGTCAAAGCCCCAAGCAAAGCAGAAAACGGTTTTCCCCACCGAACCGGATCAGTACCCACCCTTTCAAAATACTCTTGTAAAGTAAGCCTGATCTGATGATGATCACCACCGGCAGCCACTATTTTTGCCACAGCTTCGATCACGGCGTAAATCGCACCATGAAACGGACTCCATCTTGACAATTTAGGATTGTAGCCGTGGCTCATAGCCGTCCCAGATATGGTATAACCTTTTGTAACCGGCAATCTGGCAACCATGCACTCTGAAGGAGTCGACTGATATTTTCCGCCAAATGGTAAAAGCACAGAACCAGCGCCGATAGTACTGTCAAAACGCTCCACGAGACCTTTCTGGCTGCACACATTCAGATCTGATATTGTGTCAAACCAGCTCTGCCGGAGATCCCCGGAACAGTTGGTGTCAATAAGCGTTTTATGGAAAAAATTATTATCCTGGTCCGGAGCCTTAGCCAGAACCTCGGTTTCCATTCTTGTACCATTAGTATCAAGGAAATCTCTGCTCAGATCAACAATCACTTTACCTCGCCAGATCATTTTCAACCGTTTTTCGGCAGTAACTATTGCAACAGCTGCAGTTTCCAGATTTTCCATAGCAGCAAATGATTCAAATTTTTCCCGGTCAGAACGGGCAATAACAACCGCCATACGTTCCTGAGATTCAGAAATAGCCAACTCAGTTCCGTCAAGGCCTTCATATTTTCTGGGCACCGCATCCAGATCGATAATAAGTCCGGGGGCCAGCTCTCCAATAGCAACAGAAACACCTCCGGCACCGAAATCGTTACAACGCTTTATCATTCTGCTGACTTCAGGATTGCGAAACAAACGCTGAAGTTTACGTTCAGTTGGTGGATTGCCTTTCTGCACTTCTGCACTGCAGGTGTTTATGGATTCCTCAGTGTGTTCTTTGGATGATCCGGTTGCCCCTCCACATCCGTCACGACCAGTTCGTCCGCCTATTAAAAGTACAATATCCTGAGGTGCCGGGATTTCACGGATCACATTGGCTTTCGGTGCAGCACCAATTACCGCACCGATTTCCATTCTTTTGGCGACGTATCCCTCGTCATAGATTTCAGCCACATGCCCGGTAGCTAGCCCGATCTGATTTCCATAAGAGCTATAACCATAAGCAGCAAGTGTTGTGATTTTGCGTTGAGGAAGTTTTCCAGGCAGAGTCTGTTCAACATTTTTTCTTGGATCACCCGAACCTGTTACCCGCATTGCCTGATACACATAAGAACGACCTGACAGAGGATCACGAATTGCACCGCCAAGACAGGTGGCAGCCCCACCGAATGGCTCAATTTCTGTAGGGTGGTTATGAGTCTCATTTTTAAACATTATCAACCAGTCTTCAGTCTTTCCATCAATGGTTACCGGCACAGTGATACTGCAGGCATTTATCTCTTCAGAAACATCCAGATTATTGAGTAATCCCCTTTTGCGCAACTCTTTCATGCCGATAGTGGCAATATCCATGAGGCTTATATCTTTTTTATTAAGTCCATAAACAAAAGAACGTGCATCCTGATAGCTTGAAAAAGCCTTACTGAGCGGCTCTGAAAATTTTCCAGGTTCGATCTGGACTTTGTTTATTTTGGCAAGAAATGTGGTATGTCGGCAGTGATCAGACCAATAAGTATCAATCATTCTAATTTCGGTGATTGTGGGGTCACGATGTTCTGTATCACGAAAATATTTCTGACAAAATTCAAGATCTTCAAACCGCATGGCCAGACCAAACTCAGCCCTGAGTTTCACAAGTTGAGAAGAATCCATTGAACAAAAATTCTCGAGGTTTTTTACGTCTTCGGGCACATCTGCCTGCATCTGAAGAGTTTGGGGTTTCTTTATTGATGCCTCACGGGAATCAACCGGATTAATACAATAACGTTTAATCCTCAGAAACTCTTCATCGGTAATAGTTCCCTGGAGAATAAATATTTGAGCAGTAGCTACCAATGGGCGGTTCCCATGAGTAATAAGCTGAATACATTGAGCTGCAGAATCCGCTCTTTGATCATACTGACCGGGCAGATATTCGACAGCAAACATTCGATCACCATCCTGGCTGGGAATTTTTTCATCATATACCAGATCTACAGGTGGTTCAGCAAAAATGGTTGTTCGTGATGCCTGGTATTCTGAATCTGAAATGCCCTCCAGATCATAGCGAATCAATACTCGAACATGAACTAACCCTCTGATTTTCAAGTTGTCTCTTAGATCAGCCAGTAAACCCTGAGCCACAACATCAAAACCACTTTTCTTCTCCACAAATATCGATCGGACATCACCCATAAACCACAAAGCCTTTCCCTGAAATAGCAGCCGCCGGCCGCACCGCAAGCCATACAAAAAAAATATTACGAACGGATAACCTTGAAATGCATGGTTAAAGAAAGTTAAAAATAAGTGATTTTCGGGTGAATAGTATGTGATTGTTTAGGAAAAATTCGGATAACTTTTCCAGCTTTAATCTAAATCAAATGGTTCTGCTGTTTTTCAGGCATAAAGGGTCGGTTTTATGCGGGTCTGTTTTTTGCTGATTTTATAGAAAAACTGTGTGATTTACACAGATGAACAGATAATTCTGTTAATCGCAAATTACTTCCAACTATAATAAAGATCAATGTTGGATTTTAATAAAAACATCTATACCAATTTATTATTCCAGATCCTTATTTTTACTTTTTGTTGTTTTTCAGAAATACCACTTCCCCAGCTACCTATTATACCAAACTACAACCGGATTCCAATCGGGCAGATTGAAGCATCAGAAGCAGGAGCTTATGTTGCAAGGGCATCAGGGATTACAGCCAGCTGGTATAACCCCGCTGGATTAGGACTGACTCAATCCTTTGCACTAAATGCAAGCTACACCGGCATAGAAATTATGAAATTCAAATTACAGGATTTCCCCAATTCACTGCGTTCTGTTGCTTTCGATGTAACCCCCGGGTTTCTGGGAGTAGTAGCCAGACTTCCTCTGAAAAGCAGTAAATCTGTCAGTCTCAGCCTGAGCCAACCGGCCTTGTGGCGACCAGGTTTTGATGCCATTTCTCAAATTGACAACCGTTTTTTACGACTTGCGGTTTTTAACGATGTTTACTTTACCACATATTATCCGGCTATTTCAGCTGGATTACTAAATAGTAATAATTTGCGCATTGGCCTGGGAATCATTTTCCCATATACAAGTTTCGATGTCAAACAATCAATATCCGGGCACCAGAATTCAGCTGAACCTTTTAATTATCTGTTATCTTTTCAGACAAATGCAACAGCAGTTCACCTTGGAGTTTCGGCAGGTGTGCAGTATCGTTTAACCGATGATATTCAGATTGGGGCAATGCTGAGGTCTCCAGGCATTCGCCTGTACCGCAATGCCTGGATCTATTATGATTTGCTGAAGATTAATAACGATTCTTCCATTTCCATTTCAGTAATAGATTCCAATGCAATATTCGAATATAAACAGCCGGCAATGTTTAGTGCAGGTGTGGCACTTATAAAGAGAAACTGGTCAATCGAACTGGATCTTAACATCTATCAGGGCTTTGGAAAATACACTTTACTACGCAGTAATGAAGAAGCGATTATCGGGAGATTAAATTCTGATGAAGAAATGACAAATTCAGCACAATCTTTTCCGGAGTATTTTTACGATAACAAATTGGTGATAAACGCAGCATTTGGCGGAGATTACCGGATAACTAAGCATTTAAGTTTACAGTCAGGTTTCTGTACCGATTTTTCACCGGTTCAACAGGACAATTCGAATGCATTTCGAAGCATAAATCTTTACAATATTACATTTGGGATTTCGACAGGTTTCAAGAATTTCACGGGAGCGATTGGTACCCGTTTTAATTTCGGTTCATCTGATTCTTATTTAATCGGAGAAGCACTGCTACCCGAACCTGTAAAAACCAGACTCATATTCCGTTCGTTTTCGTTTATCTGGGCCATTACTCTGGGGTCATAGATAATATTCAGAAATTTAATTCCTTTCATTTAAGCTTCTGCGATACTTCAAAAGAACCCTTAATCTGATAGATTCTTGATTATTGCAGATGTAGTCCGTGATGATAAAATAGTTGGAATGTAATTTATTACTGATGATTTTACTCTGGCTGTATCAACTATTGCAGAATTGTATAAATAATGTTGGGAAATTCAAACTATTCTTTAAACAGCTTAAACAAACTCTTAAAACTTTCATGCTTTCCGGAATACCGTGAAAATACGGTTCAATGGCAGGTGTGATAGGATGTAATCCTGCGATTTATCGCATCTGCAAGCAAATGGAAGCGAACGTTTGCCCATTTATTCACAACAATTCATGGGGGGGCTCTGGAATCGTTCTGGAATTACTCAATCTGCAAAAATATTGTTGTGGAACAGAATATGAGTACCTGCGGGTAATTATGTTGCCTCAACAGTTTTATTCACCACTATTTGTCGATTATTCTATGATACAGCACGCGGTGGTCGTATTGTAAAGGAAAATGTGTGAACATAATAAAATTGAAAAAAATTAAAAAAATGCCGAAATCTTTAAAATTATGCTATATTGAGACTGGTATTTGTATCAATATGAGACGGTAGTGATATTTATTATATAATTTTGGTGCACACGGAATGCCCATGAGCATAGATTGCAATCCAGAATTTGGACATGCAATAAGAGTTTTATGAAAATACTCATAATTGAAGATAACATTAAATTGTTAGAAGCCATTTCAGAAGTCCTATCTGCGGAACAATTTCTATGTGTCACTGCTGATAGATTTGATTCTGCATACGAAAAACTTCTCCTGTACTCTTATGATATACTGATAGTTGATATCAATTTGCCGGATGGCTCTGGATTGGATTTGATCAGAGCAATTAAAAAGCATAATCCTTCAACAGGAATTATTGTAATTTCCGCCCGTAATTCATTGGATAATAAAATCGAAGGACTTGAGTTGGGGGCAGATGATTATCTCACCAAACCATTTGACATGGCTGAGCTTATAGCCCGAGTAAAATCACTATTTAGAAGGTGCAACTTTCTCGGAACTGATACGGTTACTTTTAGTGATATTACTATTGACGTTACTTCAAGAACTGCCTGGTTGAGCAATACCAGAATTGATCTGACTAAAAGCGAATTCGAAATACTCCTCTTCTTTTTTTCCAATCCCGGTAGAGTTTTAACCCGAGCTTGCATTGCCGAACATATCTGGGGCGATAACATGGATCTTGTTGATTCCTTTGATTTTATATATTCTCACATTAAGAATCTGAGGAAAAAAGTCTCTGCATGTGGTGGTAAAGATATTATTAAAGCAGTATATGGTATAGGGTATAAACTGGAAACCAATAATAAATGAAACTGATTGAAAAGACTTTCCTCTATACTGCTATCTGGTTGCTTCCGGTAATGATTATTGGCAGTATTTACTGTTTTTTCATGATAGAATATATCGCCTATGAAGAAACTGATGAATATCTTACCTACGAAATGGATCGGCTTAAAAATTTTCATAAACAGCATAATGCTTTACATGAATTTCATAAAACCGCAAATCTGATTCCAAACAAACGTTATGAAAAGCCTTTCTTCAAAGATACGATGCTGCTTGAACCGGGTGACAATGAGATGGTGCCTTATCGTGAACTTCATTTTTCCATAAAGCATGAAGAACAGAACTACGGTGTAATACTTCGCCATTTACTTCCTGGGCGCGATGATATTGTACAAGGAACCTTTTTTATTGTTATAGGATTGATGCTACTCATTGCCATAATTATCATTCTCATTATCAACCTTATAACCGGAAAAATTTGGAAACCGTTCTACGGAACCCTGAATAAACTTATCAATTTTAAAATCGATAGTCCGCTTCCAACTTTTCCAGTTACATCCATTAAAGAATTCAAAGCTCTCAATGGCACTCTTCTTTCTTTACTGAAAAAAATATCTGATGATTACCGGAACAACAAAGAATTCAATGAGAACGCATCTCATGAATTGCAGACACATCTTGCAGTGATCAGAGCCAATGCGGAGAAACTACTTAACATCAGTTATTCAAATCACACCATTGGTATTAATGAACTGGATAAAATATATACTGCATCCACCCATCTTTCCCAGATTCAGAAATCGTTACTGCTGCTGAGTAAGATAAACAATAGAGAATTCAGCAAAAGCACAAAGGTAGATCTTTGCAAAATAATAACACTGTCACTGGAAACATTTTCTGAAGCAGCTCAACTCAGAGATATCAGTATACAAACGCATATCAATCCTGTAATAATCGAAATGGATATAGGACTTGCGGAGATTCTTATAAACAACCTGATTAAAAATGCCGTTAAGTACAACGTACAAAACGGATTCCTTTCAATTTTACTTAACAATTCATCACTGGTAGTAAAAAACAGTGGCCAACCATTCAGAGGTGATCCCAATAAACTAATTGAACGTTTCGCCCGTGGAGAGAATGGCAATTTAGGCATTGGTCTTGCTATGGTTAAACAAATTTGTGAGATATACCATTTTACTTTAAATTATTCGGTTTCCGATACATATGACCACATATTAACTGTTTATTTTCAGCCTGCTTTTAACCCCTTTTAATATAGAACAACAGGTTTGATGACCTGTATTTATTACACCTTTTTTATTGCTACAAAACTCTGGATAAATCAACCCTTTGAGGTTTATAACCAGGCTCTCAACACTTTATTTTTACCTCAATTTCAGCACTGTTCAGGCTGCTTCAAAATTTATCCAAAATTGGTAATTATATTTTTAATCAGATTTAAAATCCAATTTAAACGTTATAATAACCATCTAAATATGAATTACCAATACATTCAATATTCAGAAATAAGTGTAGTCAATAAAAAATTATATCATATGCGACTTCTAGCTTTGTAAACTGGCATAGTGGTCGTAAAGCATTGAAAAATTGATGAAAGTAAGAACTGAGATTTAATTTCGTGTAAAGTTATTTTATCATTTTTTTAAAGCAGCACATAAGTATCGATTTATCAGGAGTATTACGATGAAGATATTTTATTCCGCGAGTATATGTGTTTTACTTGCACTTATTATAATGACACTCATTATCCGAAGTGAACCAGATAAGTTTTACGGCATTGCAGAAACAAAAGAAACGATTATAAATGCTGATGAACCTGTTGAAGTTGAAAAAATTAATGTCATACAGGGGCAGAAGGTCTCAATTGGCGATACTCTTGTAATCCTATATCAGCCTGAATTGAACATAATGATAAATGAAATTGCACACACTCTGGATGAATACAGGGCACAGCACAAATTCCAGACCAGTTTTTCCTTGTCCGAAATGGAAAAATACAAAGCTGAACAGGCTGAGAGAGTCAATGAAATCACTGCAGAAATACAAGAGCTTGAGACACAGTATGAGATGAATAATAAGCTAGTGGATGAGCTTCGAAGCGTAAAAAAAGTAAAAAGGGCGGATAATGACAGCCTCAATCCAATACTTACTCAGATCAGAAGTCTGAAGCGTCTTCTGAAATCCGCCAGGCAAACTCCACAGGTTGAAATCAGCCGACTCAGCAGAGACCTTACTCGCACTGAAGATCCTATTGTTGCGCAAGTCCTTCGATATGAGCAAGAATTGGCACTTCTAAACAAACGACGCAATGATCTGGTCAAAACATCACAGATAAACGGTATTATCGGAATGGTAAAGTTCAAAAATGGCGAAAAAGTATCACCTTTTGATACTATTCTTACATTACATATGGGATTCCCGTCCTATGTTAAAGGATATATTCATGAAGACCTTTTCAGCAGGATCAGCATTGGAGATTCGGTATTAGTTCATTCCGTTTCCAATGGAAAGAAAAATATGATGGGTAGAGTCATGGGAGTCGGTTCTCGTATTATCGAATATCCTCAACGGCTCTGGAGACAAATCGATATTCCGATTTGGGGGCGTGAGGTGATTATAAAACTGCCAGAAAACAACAGTCTGGTCCTTGGGCAGAAGGTACTCATTTCATTATTGAATAAAAAATTCTTTTTCAACTGTTTTGCAAATGTAAAAATAAGCACGCCGACTTTTGCCGATGAAATCTCCAAAACCAAGAACATTAATGCATCAACTTCGCAAATTACAAGTATAACTATAGATCCCACACTATCTGCAACTCCACTTGAAGCATCAGGTGTAACCTATTTTGACGATCTTAAATCTTTTCTAATAATAAGTGATGATACAGAACGCAAACGACCGGATCTTTTCCTAATGGATACTACCGGCAGAATTACCTTACGCACTTCAATTAAAGGGTTAGATAAAATAAATGATATGGAATCAGTATTTTATTATAAACCAAACCACCTTTACATTCTTTGTTCACAAAGTTACAACAAAAATGACAAACAGCCAGAGTCGCGTATGCTGTTTGTGCGTTCGCGAAGGAATGGGTCATCATTTGAATTTGAAGCAGGTGTAAATCTGTTCGATCTGCTTCTAACTGCCGCATCCGAAACTCCCTCAGAAAAATGGGCTGATTTTATAATAAAAAGCGATCGTGACAAAACAGTTGACATTGAAGGCATGCTTGTTTTTAAAGACACTCTTTTGCTGGGTTTCAAAAACCCAAAGCTGGAAAATAGGGCAGTAATCCTGTCGGTGACAAATTTTAATTCGGTTTTAAACACTGGAAAACTCTCCTCGCATCATGTCTCGATATGGCGAATCCTGCCTTTATATGACACGGCAACAGGCACATTCTGTGGAATTTCAGATCTAACAACCCATGGTGATTATCTTTATGGAGTTTCTACTGGGGTATCGTTGAAAAACGGTATCAATGAGGATGTAGGTTTGCTATGGAAATACTCGCCATTATCTGATTCCATTACAATCATTAGAAATTTTACAGGAATCAAACCTGAGGGAATCACGGTGTTCGATAATCCACCCAGATTTTGCATTGTTTTTGACAACGGCACAAAAAATCCTTCTCAATTTCTTATTGGAAAGGTTTCTCTCTGATGATTAAGATATATTCATTTATTCTGCTTGCAATTCTATCTTTCCCTGTATCATCAGAGCACAGCTTTCTTGGTCGTTTTCTTGCTTCAACCGCAAAAGATTCGGTTATTGTTTCCCAGCGTAATCATATTAAAAAATTAGATAGAACTTCTTTTTCCATGCCATTTATAGGTGATGCTGAGGTACGAATCAGAAACAGGGCATTCGATTTTGGCGGACAGCGCTACACTTTAAAAATAGAACCCAGGGGTATCGGGGAAACTAAAGCATTACTGCTTTTTAAGAAGTCTCAGAAACAATATGAAGAAAAACATTACCGTTACATGCTGAATGAATTTCTGATGCTTAGGTATATCTATTTTATTGATATGCTTGAACGAAAATCACTCGCCGATGGTTATAAAGAACTCATAACGATTTACGAAGATCGTATCAATGTTATGGAAAAACTAAAAAACAGCACCGATTTCGATATGACTGATCTCATAAAAGCAGAAAAAGACCTTGCTAAAATGTTAAGCGAACACATCGAAGAGAGTCAGGAAGTGTCAACTGCAAACCGATATATGCAAAGTCAGATAAATGATTCTCTCGGCGGACAGATAGATACCGCAGGTCTCATTACAGTTGAAGCAATAAAGAAGGAACTGGATTCTATAGAATTGAAGATAGACGAAAACAATATTTATCTATCAGACCTCGAGGAGGAGTATAAACTCTCCAGGCTACGCTACGACCTTGAAAAAGCACAGGCTAGAAAAATAATTAGTTTTCTTGAATTTTCATACGATTATGGATCATTACTAGATGAATATGCCCGTCGTGACGCCCTGAAGAACTACAATCTTTACAATGCCTATATTTTCGAACTGGGCGTGAAAATTCCATGGATGTCCAACCGTAATGACGATGTCTCACGAAGACAGATAGATTTTTTACGTGATCGAGAGGAGTATCTTTCGCTGCACAAAGAAATGACTGCAAAGATTGATAAAGATGTTTCGGATCTCCAAGCATATATAGAACGTTACGAACTTTTTAATATTCGGGAAACGGAAGCAGATGCAGAAGCTTCACTGAAAAAATATCTTGAGATGAGCGGAGTCGATCCGCTGGTGCTTCTGACAATTCAGGAAAGTCTTGTAAAAAACAGAATGGAAAAAGAGAAGGTTTATTTCAGTATTCTGAGAAATTATATCTATATAATGGATGTAAGCGGCAAATTGACACAGGAACCAATTCGAAATTTCCTTTCTGGACAATACGAATTACTGGAATAATAAAATTGTTCAATTCATATACAAAAGATGAAATTTAATAGCATCAAATAGAAATCAGTTCGAAAACCAGTTAGTTTTAAACTGCCTGCGAAAGGTCCTAATCAATGACAAACTTACTTTTTTTTCAAAAATTGTTATTAATGTTAACGGCTTTAAGTATCATAATCATAACAACAGGATGTGTTGACGACTCCGTACCACATGAAGAACTTAACCAGGATCTCCTTGCATTGCGTCTTACGGAAATACATTATCATCCATTGGCACTCGAAGGTTTTACTGATGACAGCCTGGAATTTTTAGAAATTAAGAATATTGGGAGCAGTCAACTGAACCTGGACAAACTTCAATTTACATTGGGAATTACCTTTTTATTTCCGTCCGGGTGCAAAATCGCTCCTAATGACTTTTTTGTAATAGCATCAAATAATAATGCTTTCAAACTACGTTACGGTTTCTACCCTGACGGTGAATATTCAGGTCAACTCAAAAACAGCGGTGAAACGATAGAATTAACCGATGCAGCTTCACGTAACGTCATTTTCTCACAAACCTATTCAGATAGCGGTTCATGGCCAGGTTCAGCTGATGGAGACGGATATTCTCTTGTACCGGTAAATCTAAACCCAGGAAAAGATGAAACCGATTCAGAATCCTGGCGACCATCAACGAATATCCATGGTTCTCCAGGCGCTGATGATGTACTCAAAACAGTTGATTCATCACTGTTCAATCTGAGAATAACTGAAATCAATTATCATCCAGAATGTGCTGATACCACTATCGAAGACAGCCTGGAGTTTATAGAAATAAAAAATGTGGGTGAAAAAACACTGAATTTAAGCGGAGTTGCTATCGATAGCGCCGTAGAATTCAAATTTGATTCAAGCGCCGGTATTAAACCCGGAGCTTTTTTGATACTTGCTTCAAATGTCAAATGGTTCAGGCAGTATTACGGTTTTGAGCCGTTTGGCGCCTTTAAAGGACAACTTAAAAACAGTGGAGAAACAATACTGGTGCGTGATCGTAAAGCAGCAATCGAACTATTCCGCATCTCCTACAGAGACCGAAACCCCTGGCCTTCC
>DATAMG010000070.1:0-31499 GCA_036260705.1 Chitinispirillaceae bacterium
ATTGAGTTCAGATGGGAAAACCACAATTGTAGATAATATGTATGCTGCTGATTATATAATAGTGGTTACTGGTGCTCATGATGAAGGAGAAGGTGCAGACCGGTCTGATTTGAGAGTTTTTGAAGACACTAAAGTACAGGAAGCTTTGAAAGTAACTACTGCCAAAACCATTGTTCTGTATTCTGGTGGTTCTGCCTCTATACCCGGCAACTGGTCAAATGCACCAGCCATTCTGGTTTGTTTCGGTCCCGGTCAACAACAGGGTTATTCAATGGCTGATGTCATTTTCGGTGATGTCTGTCCTGGTGGCAAGTTGAATATGACATTCCCGAAAACCGAATCTCAGACTGCTAATTTTAAGTTCGAATCAGGAACCAATAATCTGCAGTATGGCAAACCTGAAGTCGCACATGGATATTTTAAAGTAGATGCTTCAGGTGAAGAACCTTTGTTTGCTTTTGGACACGGTCTGAGTTATACAACTTTCTCTTATTCCAATCTTGAGGTTTATCCCTCAAAGATCAAAAAAGGTGACCGGATCTATGTTACTGTTGATGTGTCCAATACCGGAGATGTCAAGGGTGATGAGGTCGTTCAGCTGTATCTTTCTCTGCCAACCGGAACAGTTCCTGTTCGTAAACAGGATCTCAGAGGGTTTGACCGGATAACCCTCGATCCTGGTCAGAAAGAAAAAGTACGTTTTACACTAGATCCGGAAGACATGTCATATTTTAAAGTTGGTGCACAAGAATTTGATGGTTCAGGAAAATGGGACATACTCACCGGAACCTATAAAGTACGTGTGGGGACATCATCAAAGATAACCCCTGCTCCAGCAGAACCGTCTTTGAGTGGTTCTTTCACTGTTAATTAATTTTCAGTAGCTTTATGCAGATACTTGTTTTAATGAATCTGGGGAATCCCGGATTCATTTTGCATTTAAAGTGAAACACTATTTACTTGTTTTAATTGGCATGCAATCTTATTATGAGTAACACTTGTAAAAATTGACAATAACAGATATGAAAATATCTGAATGTCAACTTTTCATTTTTACGTATTTGAAACGACGAAAAAGTTCTCTGAGGGGAAAAATATGGGCATAATAAAAAGGTTCCTATGGTGTTACATAGCAGGTATACTGGTAATGAGTGCATCTGCTGTTGAACTGCAGACTGCTAATGATCAGTTTAAAGTTTCATTTAAAGGCAATGGATTTTTCTATTTCGGGCAGGTAGTCCGTGGTACTGGAATTCAATCCAAATCAATGGAGAAAAACCTCTGGACTGAAAATGCATATGCCAGTTTACTTATCGATGTATTATACAAGGAAAGACTCAAAATCGTTGCAGGTGTTGAGGCTGAAACAAAATTCTCCTGGCCCATGGAAACCCAGTTTTCTGTGACCAAGATTGCCCGTCCAGAAGTATATATTCTGGAATCTTACGGAAAATATATGTTGAATTTTAATAAAAACGACCTGGATTTTACGGCTGGTGTTTTCAAATATAAATATAACCCTGATGTACGTAATCTTGGTGAATTTTTATTCAGATCTGCTACATACCCAGCCTATGTAATAACTAATTTTGATGATCCAAGTGCAAAATTATTAGGTTTCAAAGTAAGTCATAACCTTCTGGATAGTTGTTTAACTCAGGATCTTCTTTTAACTTCTGAAACAGTGTTTTATCCTGCAATGGACTGGTCACTTTCATATCTGTTTAATTACGATTTGTTAAACAAAGGATTCTTTAATATTGGCGCAGGAGTAAGTTTCGCACACCTCATTTCTGTTTACGACAGAGGAGGTACCACCTCACCTAAAATTAGGTCTACTAAAGATGTCATAGGTAATCAATACATTACTGAAAATGGAGATACCGGATATTATACCTTCAAAGGCAGCAAATTAATGGCAAAAGCCTCAATAGACCCTTTGGCATTCACCAGGAATAACACAACCCTTTTCGGGAAAAATGACCTTAAAATCTATGTTGAGGCGCTAATTGTTGGGCTTAAATCATATCCGGATTCGACAACAGATGGTACTTATAATCCATCTTATTCAGATTGGAAAGAGAAGACTATAGTTACATTTGGATTTAATCTCCCAACATTCACTATTCTTGATATCTTAAGCCTGGAATTTGAGTATTGGGGTTCAAAATACTACAATGACTACCGGCAGATTTATGTTGTTGATGGAAAACCAACTACTCCAAGTCTTAACGATGGGATAAACGAATCAAAATGGAAATGGTCTTTGTATATGAAAAAAACATTTATGGATGGTCATATGAGCTTGACAGCACAATGTGCACGAGATCACATGCGGCTTTTCAGTTCCTATTATGATCATGCAAACCACCGGGAAATGTTAGTTCAGGCTGGTGACTGGTGGTGGGTAACAAAAATCGGTTTTAACTTTTAAAAACAATTACCAATATGAAAAAAACTGGAGCAAACATGAAATACTGTATAATATTTGTAATAATGATACTTATTGCAGGCAAGATACATGCAGATCCGGCCTTTATGATTGGTATTAATGGAAATGCTACAACAATAACCGGAAATGATTCTCTTGTGCAGAGAAGTGATCTGAGATTAGGTTTGGGGTTTAAGGTAGGTTTTGAACAGAATTTTTTTAAGCATTTCTCTTTAATTACCGGTATTGGTTTTGATTCCAGAGGAGAGGAAAACATTCTTAGTAAAAATCTTACTGCAGATATCAGACAGGAAAATACAGAGAAAATTAAAATTCTCAGTTTGCAAATACCTGTTCTGGCTCAACTTAATTTTCCAATCAGCATATTCCGTCTAAGCCTTTTCGGAGGACCGGAGCTGGGATTCCTAGTCAAGTACAGAAAGACAACTGACAAGTTGGTTTTTGTTCCTGAGGCGAATGGCCAGCCTGCTCGTGTTGACACACTGGGATCAGATACGATTAATTTCGCACGCGATGTTAGAATGATCGATTTAGGAATAAATGCAGGTTTAGGATTTGAAATCAACACCGGAAATGTTGGTGCGGTTTTCATTCGCCCCAGTGTATATATAGGTTTATTAGATATTCTTGAGAGCAACTTTGATGATGAAGCCAATACAAACCTTAATGGTAAACACCAGGTTGCCAGTATTGCAATCGGATACAAATTCAATATAAAAGCCAGACGATCTGAGAATGCTGAGTCAAATCAAAAACATAAAGAAGAGGGTTCTTCCTCTGAGGCATCTGAAAAGAGCAATTACGATCTTGAAAAGTATAGAAGCTATAAACCGGAGGAATCCCAGGATAGTGGTTCAGATTTCGGCAGTTCAGATTTCGGTACTTCAGATGATCAATAGTATATAAACAAGTATTTAATTTTTTCTTTATTTATAAAAGAGCTATCAGTTCAAACAACTGACAGCTCTTTTTTTTATCACCTGAATATTTCAATACGTATATTGCATCCAATGACCTCATGTGCTATTTTTGATAGGCACCATTTTAAATCACCCGGAAATTCACTGGAGGAGGTTCTTTGGACTTCATGAACTCAGTTTTAATTGTGGGTAGTGGCGGGCGTGAGCATGCTATTTTAAAAGCACTACTTCGATCCGATCGTCCCTTATGCCTGTTTGCTTACCCGGGAAATCCCGGAATGGAACAGGATGGATGTATGCTGGTGGATAAAAAAATTTCCAGCTGGCAGGATCTTGCAGATTGGGCTTCTGTGAATGCCATTGATCTTACGATCATTGGACCGGAAGCGCCTTTGGTAGACGGGGTTGTAGATGTTTTCCAAAGTAGCGGGCTTTGTGTTTTCGGGCCTACAAAAGCTGCCGCTGAAATTGAGGGAAGCAAGGCTTTTTCCAAGCAGCTCATGAAAAAGTATAATATTCCTACAGCTGCCTTTGAAGTTTTCACTAACAAAGAAAATGCTTTGCAGTATTTGAGCGCTAAAGGAGCTCCAATCGTAGTTAAAGTCAGTGGCTTGGCTGCCGGCAAAGGTGCTATAGTTTGTGATACCGAAGATGCTGCACGTAATGCACTCAGTGAAATTTTTGATCAAAAGGCTTTTGGAGAAGCCGGCTCTTCGGTTGTGCTGGAAGAGAAGATGGTTGGCGAAGAAGCGTCTGTATTTGTGATTACTGATGGCAGAAAGTTTAAAATCCTGCCAGTAGCTCAGGATCATAAAGCCATTGGTGACGGGGATACCGGACCTAATACCGGAGGAATGGGTGCTTATGCTCCTGCACCTCTTGTAGATGAGGAATTATTGAAAAAAATCGAACAGCAGATAGTTATTCCCACTCTTAAGGCAATGGAGCAGGAGGGTAGACGGTATAAGGGGCTTCTTTACTGTGGGATTATGGTTACCTCAGAGGGACCAAAAGTAGTAGAATACAACTGCCGCTTTGGAGATCCCGAAACGCAGGCTGTTTTACCATTGATTCAATGTGATTGGTATGAACTATTCCGTTCTTGTGCTTTAGGTAATATGGCTCCTTCAGAGTGGGTCAATCTTCCGGGATATTGCGTGGCAATAATTCTGGCATCCAAAGGATATCCGGGGCCATACGAAAAGGGGAAAGTGATTACAGGTATTGAGGAAGCAGAGCATGAACGGGCAAACCTGGATGTCTATCACAGTGGTACTTCTCTTGACGATGATGAGCGGTTTATCACTAATGGCGGGCGTGTTCTGGCTGTAAGTGCCTGGGCAGACACTTTAATCGATGCCATAACCATTGCCTATGAAGGTGTTGCTGAGATAAATTTTGAGGGTAAAACTTTCCGCCGGGACATCGCAGCCAAAGGATTAAAAAGGTTAAACCGCAATACTGCCAGTATCAGGGGATAAGTTGCAAAAATAAGTATCAATATATTTAATAAGTTGCTATTCGAGGATTAAAGGAGATTATAAATGCGAGTTGCAATAGTAATGGGTTCCAAATCCGATATTCCGATCGCTGAAAAAGCAGAAATTGTTTTTCGTGAATTTGGTGTAGAGTTTGACACACTGGTAATTTCTGCACACCGGACACCCAATAAGATTCATAAATTCGCTACAACTGCAGATCAGAAATACAATGTGGTGATTGCTATTGCAGGGCTTGCCGCTCATCTTCCAGGGGTTATTGCCAGCATGACGGTTCTTCCGGTTATAGGTGTTCCTGCTGAGGGCGGGCCTATGAATGGACAGGATGCTCTTTATTCAATAGTGCAGATGCCCGGTGGTATTCCTGTTGCCTGTGTGGGTATAGGCAATGCAAAGAATGCTGCTCTTTTAGCTGTCCAGATTCTTGGATGTCAAAATGTTGAACTACTGGACAAAATGAAAATTTACAGAAAACAATTCTGTGATGATGAAATTTAATATCGGCATTGTGTAGATTGTTATTATTACTACGCAATTAAACAGTTCTCAAATTTTACTCATACTTCGACAAGGCCTTTCAAAGACTCAAGCCCAGCTCAGTATGAGCGTTAATGAAAACTTTTGTTCGATTATTATGTAAAAATATGGGTAACATTTAATTGCCGGAATAATAGCTGAATTTTGCAGTGATAAATCGATCAAATTCCGGCCTCATCGTTTCTGAGGCCGCTAATATCCTGCTCTGATTCAGTGGTTCAGAACAAAACTTCTCTTCATTGATGTGCCGTTGTTTAATACTACTTTAACTATGTAAATACCTTTTGTCCGATTTCCGGTTTCCCATTCGATATTGCGGGCCGGATTGCTTGTGTGAAAAATCAGCTTTCCTGCCGGGTTGAAAACAGAACAGTTTTTAATCAAATTTTCTTCATGTGCTCGGATTGTAACACGATCAGAATGTATTCTGGTAATGATGGTATTTTGGGAAACCTGCGATCTGGCATGTCTGATAGGAGTGTCGTTTAAGTTTTTATTGACATATATAATGCTGGTATCGGCAGGATCGAGTTTCGAAACGATATATCCCAAGGCTCCCACCAGGCCTGCGTTATAATCGATTCCTCCTTCGGTCATTGCATAATCCGTTACCGATTCTTTAAACCCGGATGAGTTCCAGGTTCCGCCAACCAGGTATCCGAATTGTTTGTTTCTTACAGGAATTAACATTTTTGCTTTTTCTTCATCTTTGGGGTTGTCATCTCTGAGATAGACGTTGCGGTGATGAGGCAGTTGAGGCGATTTATTGCATCCTGAACAGAATCCGACAATAAAGGATTGTTTCGCATTGTTTGCACCCATTATATAGTCTATCTGATTGTAAATAAACTGATCAAATTCGTTTGTGTTCTTAGATTGAGAATAAAGTGCGGCTATGTATGCATGGTTTGCCGGATAACGGAGTGCACCCCATCCTGAATTTCCTTTTGTGCATACTTTTTCGTTGTTGACACTGTTTACATAGTTGTTGACAAAGAGTGTTTTCAATTTGGCAAGCATACTGTCCTGCTGCGGTTTAATGCAGGTTGCAATTGCATAGGGGGCCAGATCGTGAAAGTTGCTATAATCGAATGCATAATTATGATATTCTATCTTATTGGCATTACTGGTGGCTTCATTTTTATACCTGTCTTCTCCGGTTGTTTTAAACATTTCTGAAGCTGCAACAATGAAAGCCTGAATAGGTGATTTTGGTGCTCCATAGAAACCACCAGAAGATGCTCCTACTGCTGAATTTTTTCTTGGTTCTGCATATCCATATGCATTCCTTGCATGTTGGAGGCAAAGGACCGAGTAAGAGCTGTCATATTTTTCGTAAATTCTAGCCATAAGCGCCAGTGTCGCAGCTGCAAATGAAGCCATATGGCCGTCATTTGGATTTTTCCACATTTTTCGCGGCTCCCCACCTTCTTCATATTTTTGGGTGGACATTTTTCCTGCGGTAACCCATGTACTGTGATCTAAATTACCTTCACCTTTTTCATAATAGAATGTATTTGAATTTGGAGTAGCTTTTATCATCCAGTCTGTGGCATATTTTAATTCTTCAAGAAGATCCGGAATACCATTTGGTTTTCCGCCAGTAATATCCCAGTCACCGGATTTTGCATAGTCGCTATAATCCTTTCCGTTATAGAGATCATGAAAGCCGGTAGGGAAACTTTCATAGGCTTTAGCAAGAACATAAGCTGAATAGAAAAAAGTCTGTCCAAAGGTTACATGATCTCCACAGTCGAACCATCCGCCTTCAAGATCGAGTGCCGGTGTAACTGATTTATCTGCATCCTGAGTAAAACTGGTTCGGTACAGGGGATTTTCATGTTCCATGATAAGCCAGTTGGGGCCCACACCAGATCTTTGGGCACCATAGAATCTGGTAGTCATCCATAGGGCTTTTTTGTAGTCCTGGGTATCAAATACTTCTGCACTCAGATTTGACGAATTAATGGCGGCAGAAAATAACAGCACACATAAAACATTGATTCTAATCACATTATCCTCATTAAATTTAGTTTTTTATTATCTAACACACTTTTTATTACTGATGTATGAACTAAATATTAGTTATGTTTAATACTCTCTCAGTTCATCAGCAAAAGTTGCATTTATTTAATAAATCTTTTTTGCAATATAGTTCTTACCTTTTACGAATTCTTTTGCAGTCGTTTGAAGAGTATGGAGTGTCGAGTGAGGAGTGGGTGACGAGTATAGAGTGACGAGTGTCTGAAATCTAATATCTAAAATCTAATATCTAAAATCATTCTGGCCCTCGCCACTCGACACTTGACACTCTATTATTTCCACAGTGGTTTTATTATTATTGGCAGTTCCTGAATGAATCGTTTTAACACTGAATCCGGATTGAACTGCTGCTTGCTTAAATGAGTTCCAGAATCTTCTGCATGGATCTGCAATCCATGCTTTGCCATCCGTTTTAAGAAGACTTTTTATGCAATTAAGGATGGGTTCAATCCATCTTTCCTCATAAAGAACATCAGAGGCGATAATCAGGTCGAATCCGCTTTTGAAAGCCATGGATCGCCAGTCGGAGACTATTACCTTTGGAGTGCCACCATTACGACGAATGTTCTCTTTAGCATAAATGCAGGCATGAAGGGATATATCCACTGAAAAAACTGAACGATTTTTCTGACTTAAGATTGTGGAGATAGTGCCCAAACCGCAACCCAGTTCACAAATCTGATAATCTGCGGGAAATACTGAATTTTCAATAAATGGAAACATAACCTCAGCAGATGGCCAGTGTTCTGCCCAGTAGGGAAGAAACTTGTCTTTTTCATACTGCTCATTGCTGATTGAGTTCAAAACCAGATCCGGATCTTCAGGACAGAGAAATCTCAATGAATTAACTCTGGTATTGAGAGTGAATTCCTGTGATAGAAATGGCATCTGGTTCGTAATACTATTCATTCTGATAAAATACTTTAAAGGCCGGCATGCTGGTAGGATTTATGAATCAAAATAAAAGTCGCTGCATTAAGGAGTAAGTTATTGACTACAAATAAACTGATCGAATCTCTTTACAATGTTATTTCTGACATACCTGTTTCCAGATGCGAAGAGGAATCTGATGCTGATGTAAAAAGCAGGAACCTTATCGAAAAAACGGCTGTAAAGGCTGCATTTATCTCCGCCGGGCTTTCTATTCCATCGGGGCCGGCCGGTTATCTTACAATTGTGCCGGACCTAACCGGTATCTGGAAATTGCAGAGAAATATGGTGGCTGATATTGCCGCTATATATGGTAAAAAATCCATTTTAGGAAGAGAGCAGATGCTTTACTGTATGTTTCGTCATTCGGTAAGCCAGGTGGTACGTGATGTGGTTGTTAAGACTGCAACCCGCGTTACTGTGGAACAGGCTATTTCTGCTATTGTGGAGCAGATTCTTAAAAAAATCGGTGTTCATCTTGCACAAAAAGTTTCATCTAAGTTTATAGCCCGCTCAATTCCGGTGATTGGGACTTTAGGAGCCGGTGTATACGCTTATTTTGATACAAAGCAGGTTGGAAAGAATGCCATGACACTGTTTTCTGCCGTATCTGATTAAAATTCTTTGTGATAATGGACTCAAAAGACTGGCTGTTTACAAATCGTATATCTGTTATCTGCCTTCTTTAGAAACAATTTTGCTGATCCAAACGGGATTTTTGCAAACCGGGTGACTGTAGTCATTGACTCCTGTTTTACTCGAATGTAATACCTATCAAGGAATTCAAAATACCATTTTTCCCGGATTTAATCTATATTTTACCTGTACCAGTTTCAAAGGAGAGCTTTATTGATGAGTATGAATGATATTAATCCACGTCAGGAATATAAAAGAAGGTTTGATCAATATTCTTCAGAAGCCCATAAGCTTAACAAACGCATACAATTTATAAGTAATCTGCGTTTAATGATTTTTTTGGCGGTTATATTCAGTGGGTTTATGATCTATAGAACTGCAAACCATTTCCTTTTGGGGCTGGATCTTGCCATCGGTATTGTTGTTTTTACGCTGGTGGTTTTGTGGCACAACTCTCTTCACTACAGACACGATATTCTTAAAAAGAAAATTAAAATCAATGAAACAGGTTTGATGCGCATTGATGGTAAGTGGCATGAATTCAAGGACTGCGGAGAGGATTTTATCGATCATGAGCATCCATATTCATGGGATCTGGACATTTTCGGGCCTGATTCGGTATTTCAATGGATTTGTGTCTGTCATACATTTTACGGAAGAAAAATGCTCGCAGAGCAGTTATGTGAAGGGGAAAAAAACAGTGAGCTGATTTTAAAAAAGCAGGAAGCTTTTCAGGAAATGGCCGGCTATACAGATTGGAGACAGGAGCTGGAGCTTCATGGTATGCTCAGTGATACTGGACGTGATCCAAAGAAATTTTTGCAGTGGAGCGGACAGAATGATCCCACATTTAAATCCGGTATTGCGATTGCGATTTTCAGGATTTTGCCCTGGTTCTCATTTTTAGCCGGGTGTGCCGGTTATTTGCTATCCGGAACATTGGCTATCTTTGCAGTTGCATATGTGGTGCAATTGCTGCTTTTCGCTGTTATGCACGAAAAAGTAATCAGAGCAATCCAGGCATTTGAGAAAAACGGGCCATTATTGCTTGCCTATTCCAGACTGCTGCATACAATTGAAAATAAAAAATTTACTTCATATTATCTTAACAATTTGAAACAGAATTTTGGTTCCGGCAGGAAAAGCTCTGCATCACAGGTTTTTCTTATGATGTCAAAAATACTGGATGCAGCGGAAGTGCGTTCCAGTCCGATGGTTCACATGTTGGCTAATGCGGTGATGCTCTGGGATTTCCAATGTATTATCAAAGCAGACCGTATGAAAAAAGAATATGGCAAGATCTTTGGAGTCTGGATTGAGACTATAGGCAGATTTGAAGCGCTGTCCAGTTTATCTCTTGTAAGATTTGAAAATCCCCAATGGTCTTTTCCGGTAATCTTCGATGACAATATAGTATTAAAAGGAGAGAAACTGGGACATCCTCTGCTCTGCCAAGATGTGCGGGTGAATAACGATTATCCTGGGCAGATTGGAGGTACTGTGGCCATAATTACCGGATCAAATATGTCTGGCAAGAGCACCTTTATACGGACTGTGGGTACAAATCTGGTACTGGCTTTGGCAGGAGCACCGGTATGCGCATCATTGTTTCATTGTTCACCAATTAAGATCTACACTTCCATGCGGATCTATGATGACCTTTCTTCCAGGGTATCCACTTTTTATGCAGAACTGCTCAGGATTAAAAAAATGGTGGATGCAGTCAGAAAGGAAGAAACTGTATTGTTTCTTCTGGATGAGCTTTTCAGAGGTACCAATTCCCAGGACCGACATGACGGGGCTGTTGCGGTTTTAAATGCCCTTTCTAATCAAAAGTCAATAGGAATCATCTCTACTCACGATCTTCAGCTCTGTGAGCTGTCCCGAATTGATGATAAAAAATATGTAAATTATCATTTTAAAGAAAATTACAGTGGAGAATCAATTACTTTTGATTACAAGCTTAATGCAGGTGAATCAAAGACCAAAAATGCCATGTTTCTTATAAAGATGATGGGGATTTAGGGGGTGGAGAGAATGAGGCATACAATATGTATGAGAAAATGGTCGGGTATTAAAAAAATGATTGAGCAATTTGATAAAAAAAGGAAACACTTGATGTAACCTGCTTCTTATTCATAGAAAATATTAGTTAGGAAAATACATGTTTGATTTTGTGATCTTGGAACCGCTTTTCAATAGAATCCCAAAACTTATCTGAAAAAAGTGGTGAATACTTTGTACACTCATCCGTTCTATCGTGTTCGTTATTATTTTGATCAGGAACCTATTTTTTCTCTGAAGGTTTACCATTCTTCATAACTATTCACCTCCACAATAAGGAAATTTGCTTAATTGAAATTATTCTATTATTATATAAATATATCAATAAATTTAATTGAAGTCGGCAATATTAAGATCTGCTCAATCCTATTCTTATATGCTAGACGGTGTGGGAGCTGAAGTTGCCCATAATGTGAGGGCGAAATTTCTACGCGGCTATCGGCCGATGATCATGGGCAGGATATACGAAGGCAATTGCTGGACCTATTACCAGAATCTCTATTACGATGTCTGGTGGTCACCGCTTGACAACGATCTCAATAGTACGCCCAGAGATACCGCTGGGTTACAGCGGGGTGACGATATGGCTTATGATTTTACCCAACTGGTGAACGGAAATATAGTTTTCATAGGCGAGAAATATGTCACAAGTACCGACAGTGGCGGAATATGGACAATCGTAACCGATTCTACAGGAAGAAAAAAGCTTTGGGAAAGACAGACAAAGCTGCCTTACAAGACAGAAGACGGTCGTAATTTGATGCCGCTATCGGTATGTGCGACCCCGGACAGCGGTTTCACAGTTGTGGGGAAATATACCTGTAGAACTGAAAATGGTGACTATAACGCTTTTGCGTCCCATTTCGTTCCAAAAATCCCGATGGCGGTTCCCAATATACAGAGTGTTCCTGCAAAATCTGCCGGGATTATTGCTTCTATCAAGGGGGCTAAGCTGACAGTCCGGTTCGATTCGAGAGTAAAAAATCCTCAAATGGAAGTTTACGATGCAAGGGGAAGCAGAATTGCCGTGATATCCGGGCTAAAAAACCGGCAGATGGGGAATTGCCTGGAGTGGGAATTCCTGAATGCAGTTCAGGGTTTATATTTCTACCATGTCAAAGCTGGTGGAAGTCTGATCACTGGAAAGGTGATAAAGGGGCTGAAATTAAATGCGTACTGAGCAACACTAATGCAGAAAATGGTGGTTTAATATGTATGTAAACGTCCTCTTATCAAAAATGAAGATATGGACAAATCTCAACTCAAGAATTGTAATGGCGTTTGCCATTGTGTTGTCGAATTTGATTTATTCTGCGGCAGCTGCCGATATGGACTTTCCCATTACACCTGAACAGCAACAGGAACATAATGATTCACTTCTGGCGATCATTGGGGCTGCTCTGCATATCGAGTCCCTTACCGGGGAAAACCGGATCGAAATGCAGGCCAGTGCCTTTAAAATCAACCCTGCAAATACCAGCCAGACTATAGTAGCGTTTGCATATGATCATCCGGATAGTGGCGGGTCTGAAGATGGGGATTCATCGGTGCTGATTATCGCCTTGGTTGACAATGTTAAAAAAAGGCTTGTCGCGCATTATCGTGGTTTCTTAATACAGGATGCCGGGCTTTATATCGATAAAAACAGTTTACGGATCGATACTGCGCCGTATCTTCTTGCCGATGGGGTAAGGGCTTTTGGTGTGGATCTGACAAGCGGCTATATTCCTCACTGTGATGAAGGCAGGATAGGTGCCCAGCGTACCCTTTATGTACGTAAAGGCAGTAAATTGCAGCCGGTTCTCAAAGATCTCATAGTGGATTATTCCTATCTTGTCAGGTGTGGTTATGGCTGGTGCAGCGTTGGCGAACCTGATACCACCATAGTAGATCATTACAAGTTTGCCATTGTCATAGGCGATACGGTCACCAACGGCATGCGCGATCTGTTTATCATTGTCACTGGTGTGCGAAATACGTCGACTATTGACGATATTGATGGGGTAAATACTCCGATTGAAAAAACATTCCGGTTCAAACTCACTTTTGATGGAAAAGAGTACAGGGGTACCAGAGCCTTGTTGAGAGCGTTCTGGAAACATTTCGGGATATAAATCCTTGCTTGGTTTAGGTACTCGTACTCGGTTCCCACGGAGGGTCGATGTATGAGTAATATTTAATTGCCGCAGTAATAATTTGCCAGACTCTACTGATTCTAATTAATTGAGCGTAATACGACCTGTCCAGGTTTTTACATTGGGAAGCAAGTAACAAACGAACAAATCAGAAATTCTGATCACATCTTACCAGTATCCTTAACTGGTTTAATCATCGATTTCAGTATTATTGCCACGGTAATAATTCCAACTGTTCCTGCCATAAGATCTGTAAAAAGCCGCCCGGCAAAAATTCCTTTTATTCCAAAAAGGCTGCTTCCCAGAAATGAGAGAGGCAAAAGCAAAATAAGTATTCTTACCATATTAAGAATAGTTGACAGAACCGGGCGATGAATTCCTGTCAGGAAAAATCCGCAGTAACGATGAACCTCCATCATTCCAAAACCAAATGAAATAACTCTGATATATAGTACAAATATGTTTTTCACGTTGCTGTTATTAGTAAATAGTGTGGCCAGAAATGGTGCAGTTGCAAATAGTAGAGCTGCAACTATTATGCCGTAAAGAATCGCAAATCGCATGGAATATCTTCTTGCCTGATAAATCCTGTCGATATGACCACCACCGAAATTCTGACTCACAAAAGGAACTAATGACATGCCAAGTGCCATGGGGATTATAAATGAGAACATCTCCACTCTTCCAGCCGCACTTGCTGCAGCCACAGCTTCATTGCCGTAAGTGCTTATTAATCTGGTCACCACAGCTGATGAAACAGGCATGAGAATCATACTCAGAATGGATGGAATAGCAAACCTCAGAATGTTTTTACACGAGTGAAAAAAACTGCTGCCAGGTAAATTTTTGATTATGAAGATTTTATGTTTTCCAATTAACAAGTATGCAAGCCAGAGTGTCGAAATAGCCTGTGCAATGACTGTGGCAAACGCAGCACCAAACATTCCCATAGCTGGAAACCCTGCAAAACCGAATATCATAACCGGATCTAAAATACAATTAAGAACAGCTCCCAAAACCATGAAGCTGCTTGCCGCTTTTGAATCACCAAGCGAAATCAGTATCCCGTTTCCCATCATCGGTAAAGCCATGAAAACTGCACCTGTATACCAGCATCTCATGTATTTACTGACCAGGGGCAATGTCTGAGTATCTGCTCCCAACATGGTGAATACATGTTTTATAGTCAGAAAACCAATGGTACTTATCAGTGCTGATATGATTATCACCATCAGTATTCCATGAGTTACGATTTTAGATGCATCCTTATGGTTTTTTCGACCAAGTGAATGGGAGGTAAGAGTGGTTACTCCGGTACCTATACCACCTGCGATAAAGGTAAAAAATGTGACCACTGGAAAGGTGAATCCCATTGCTGCAAGGGGAATAGTACCTAATTTGGAGATAAAGAGTGTATCTACAAAGTTATAAGTGTTAAAAGCTATTGTTCCGGCAAGCATAGGGACAGCCATACGGAACAGTGTCTTTAAAACCGGTTCACTGGTAAGTTTGCTCATGATTATTTCTGATTTTTCAGTATAGATTAGAATGGTTATAGCTGAATATACTGCTTTGAACCATAAATTAGAGTACGGCTAAAATCCTTATTTCATCAAAAACGTGGCATTTCAGATAGCTGTGTTTTCATGAAGATTCAGATGAGGATTAAGCTGATTTCTGCATTTGACCTCAAATCCGTATCTGAAAGCGGGGGCATAAGCGCTGTCCTGACCCAAAATCCGGATTGAGCTTAAATATTGCATTCCACACCAAACACGGAATTACGGTCTAAAAATAAAAGAAAACAGTGGAGAAATAAAGGCAGATCAGGGTTTGCTTAACTTCTATTAAAAAATGGCATTTTTTTTGCCAGTTTTTAAATAGGGGGGATACATGTTGTTAAAGTGGATTAAACTATTGAAATATATAGCATTATGCGAATCTGTCGGGATGGCCGGATCTTATTTTACTGTAAAATCTATTCCTGAGTGGTACGAAAAATTAAAGAAGCCATCCATAAATCCTCCTTCATGGATTTTTGGGCCGGTATGGACCATTCTTTATGCTCTTATGGGTACTGCAGCTTATATGGTTTCTCAGAAAAAAGAAAGGGGGCAAAAAATAAGCATCGTTGTATTTTATTTACAATTAATACTCAATTTTTTGTGGACAGTTCTTTTCTTCGGGATGCATTCCCCTTTTGCTGCTTTGATTGAGATATTTGCCCTCTGGTTTTTTATATTGATAACTATAATGCTGTTCTGGACAATATCCCCTAAGGCTGCACTGCTGCTTTTTCCATATCTATTATGGGTCAGCTTTGCATCGGTATTGAATTACAAATTATGGAGAATTAATTATTGATAATTCTAATTTGTTACAAAGATATTCTGTAAGATAAAGGTGGAGGTGATATGCCAAGGAGCAATTCAGACATAAAAGGTGATATTTTAGATAATCTGGCCAGAGATACCAGATTGCAATCCGAAAAAATTAAACTTGAGATAAGTGGTGGTCTGGTGGTGATAACAGGCAATGTGCAGTCTTATCAGGCCAGGGAAGCTGTTGAATCGGACGTATGGGCGGTTTCAGGAGTTTCCACTGTAGATAATCGTCTGGATATCGTTTTTCCACCTGAATTCAAACGACCTTCCGATGAGGCAATACTGGAGAGTGTCAAACGTCTACTGGCATGGGATCCCGATATATTTCTTGAAAGGATCGATGCCTTTGTACATGAAGGCCGAGTGATACTTGAAGGGTCGGTTGATAGGTTATGGAAAAAATACAGAGCTGAAAAACTGGTACGGGATGCCGGTGGCGTAATGGTAGTAGTAAATAAGCTAGTGGTAATTCCTTCAGGTGAATATTCCGATGAAAGAATAGGGCAGGATATCATTAGCATTCTCAACCGCAATTCTATTTTAGATGTTAATTCTATTTCTGTTGAAGTTCAGAAAGGTTTAGTGCGCTTGATTGGAGCAGTTCCAAGCAGAACAGCTTTCGATGTTGCAGAAGATATTGCCAGGTATACTCAGGGAGTAGTAAACGTAGACAATCAGCTGGTTATAAGTGCTGAGAAGTCTTCTCTTTCCTGAGATGGCTGATAGGCTGATAGGTATTTTGATTTGGCGGATGGACCTGATGCGGTTTAGAAAATATATTTACACCAGGTATATTTTTAACCGCTTCTCCACCATATTGCTTCCTTCAGCTTAAACATAAATTTAGTGCCCTGGTTAGAAGAACGTCAAAAAAACAAAAAATGCATACCTGAACAAAGGCGCAGAAATTCTAATAGCTCTCTTGGAATAGCGGCACAGTTTATAGAAATGAGTGGCTTATCACGGCGGGCGCTTGCTGCATGAATGGCTTTGGAGAAAAGCTCTTTTCCAGTGCCACTCTCACCAGTAATAAGTACAGGCACATTTCTGAGGGCAGCTTTTTGAGCCCTGCCAACTGCGACTTTGATTGTCTGGCTACTGCCAACAATGCTTTCGAATCCATCGCCTTAAGGTCGGTATGGCCAAGCCAGTAAATGAGAATATTCTTCATTACAGTTCACACAAATCTTTTTTAGTTGGTCCAGTACGTGCAGGTCACCTATATCTCCTGCATGCAGGATCGCATCAGGTTGTAAACCGGTAATTATCTCTTTTGTACGAAAATGAGGAGTCGAATGGGTGTTGGATACAATGGCAAGGCCAAACGAGCTGTCTTCCCGAATCTGCACCTGTTTTAGTTCCCGTATACCTGAGCGGTTGATTTGGTTTAGAAATGTACATTTTTCTTATTAGTAGTTCTTTGTGTCAGAATATGTTTTTTATAGATTGATTGATACTGTATGTAATGCTCTTCTTGTTTTATTACGTGACATCCTGTAACAAAACAAGAAGATCGTTTGTAAGGAGGGCAGTAATTTTGCTTTTCTTACTGAGGTATTAGAACTTAAAGCCAACTCCCAAATTGATCCAGCTCAGACCACCACCTTCTTCCGCTGTCAGGAAAAACTTTTCTGTAGGATAAAATTTAACACCTATAAGCTCACGGAATGTGAAATGGCCGACCTTTGGTTTGCTGTTATCAATGGCATCACCAAACCATGTGTCATTAAGCTCTTTAATTTCCTCAAGCTCGGTAGCCCAGCCGATATGCCACCCCATGGCGAGTCCTGCATATGGATCCAGTTTATTGCGGATCGGTATCTTATTGCTGAGCGCTTTAAGGTTAAAGGGGTGAAATGCTGCCCTGGCTACGATTGGTACATAATTATATCTCCACCACGTACTGTATCCATAACCTTGATAACCTGTGGCGATACTAGCAGAAATCGCATCGTTTATACCGTATTCACCAATTACAAAAAAACCCAACCAGCCGATACCCAACCCAGCGCTGATATTGAAATTACCTTTTGCATAACAGCTTGCTTCTGAAGATGCCCAGTTCTGTGCGTAGATTGATGAGGAAAAAATAATACAAAATAACAGTGCAAATGAACGTTTCACAGCTAAATGCCTCCTGAAAACATGTTATAAGAAATTGTACAATAAATACTTATAACTACTCTTATATCTATTCGAAAAATATCTATGATAATATCTAATCAGAAATAAATTCCACCTTCATTAGCATCTAAAGTACGTGGACAGTCGAAAAGAAATATTTAAACAAAGAATTGGAGATTTAGAAATTACTTTGTTCATAGCTTATCTAATTAATACCCTTTCTGATTCTGTCCAATTTTTTCTGATTAATTCCTATCCTATTTTTTCCGATTATCTATTTCTTACCAGATATTTGTTTATAGAGCTGAGTAATTATGGATAATTGTACATAAAAATAAAAAAAAATGCAATCATGGGCTGATAGGTATTTTGATTTGGCGGATGGACCTGATGCGGTTTAGAAAATATATTTACACCAGGTATATTTTTAACCGCTTCTCTACCATATTGCTTCCTTCAGCTTAAACATAAATTTAGTGCCCTGGTTAGAAGAATGTCAAAAAATCAAAAAAAAACGCATACCTGAGGTTACTCAAACTATGTGTGAAACTGAAAAAGTAAAGTAAGAACTGATTCATATTTTACCCGCCTTATCTATTGGAATCTCAATTTAATGTTCATTTTAAACGTAGACTTTTATTGACTTACACACCTTCCTCTTTTTTAGTACTTTCGGAACATGCGCTACAATCTTGTATTTAGATACACTCTTATCAACAGTATTGTAACCCTCTATATTTCACTAACGCTTCTGCATGCACGTGTGTAACTAGCCAAATATTAATGACTTGCAATTAATTTACCTCTACATCCAGTCGTTGGCACATCTCTTGCGTATTTCTGTGGCACAAACTCAAGGGTAAACCGCAGTGTCGTTATATAAAAAAATATACAGCGTAACTGTAATTATAATCCGGAATTTTAGTATTAACGTTAAATATATCCTAAGGTAAGGAGAATCTATGACAAGGTCACACTGGCTGACAGCGATAATCATTACGGGTGTCTTTCTTTTAGCAGCTTCCTGCGGAACCTCACCAGTTTCTTTAGAGAATAACACTTCAGATAACTACCCGATACGGGAATATTCTCTGGAGCGCAACCCAAATGTAAATGTATGGGGGGCCGGCTTGAACTTTATCAATGCACAAAATAATAAAGAATCAAGTGATTTGGATATCAGATACCTGGTTGAAAACGATACATTCGCCTATGACATAAAATTTTATACGGTCAAGGTCTATTTTAATGATGGTAGCGGCAATGTAAAATCAGAAGGATGCCCTGCAATGCTGCTTTCTGGAAATAGTCGCGGATGTCAGATTGGTACAGGAATAGATTTTTTCTCTTCATATACTGTAGCAGCACAAACTGACATTAACAAATTAGATCACGAGCCAATGGTCAATTATGCATCCTGCCTCAATGGGAAAGGACAACACGATAGAGATCTCCTTTTTGCAGAGATTGATAAGTGTATCATCGGGCAGCGATTCAGAACGGTGCGGCTGGTTATTCCTGAAGGCAAAACAGAGTCGGAGGTACAACCCGTATTTCTAATCGAAACTGCTGATAAAGGATATGTCAAATTCATGGTAAAGCGATTCAAGGGTGATCCGCCAAATGAACAGAAGACTACGGTCATCTGGCAGATCTTGAGTGTGAAGAATTAAAGATGTTCTGCATGCGTAACACTGCAAACGTGAAAATTTTCCGGAAAGTCTCTATCTGGAACCTGTTGGTTGAAAAACTGAGGGGATCAATGGTACTTCTTGTCAGTATCTTGTGTACTTCAATACTGTCATCGGAGATGGACAGCACGCTGCAAAAGTTACCAGAAATGGTGGTAAAAGAAAAATTACCTTTTGGGGCTAAAACCACAGGTGCTACAGTAACAGTGAATTCCACGGCAATAGAAAATTCGCTTGCCGATCATGCCGGAGAAATCCTTAATCGTACCGCCGGATTTACCATTCGTGACGGATATCAGGTTCCTCTTCAGCTGCGTGGTCTACCCGGACGTGCGATGCTTGTGTTGCGAAATGACAACCGCCGCTTCAGCAGCTACCCTGCTGGATATATGACTCATACAACTAATGTGTATGAGCTCGAGAAAATCGAAGTGCTGAAAGGAGCTTCTTCTGTACTGTATGGCGCAGGAGCAATTGCCGGAACAATCAATCTTATAGATCGGGATCCTTTAAAAGGCAGTAGCGGCCTCAGCGGAAAAAGTGGTTTTGGTTATAACAGCAATAATGAGCAGTTTGTTATGCTGGAAGCAGCTCAGTGGTCCGGAAAACGTGCCGGGTTTCGTACTGCAGTGCGAATTCGTGAGGCAGGTGACTACACTAATGCTGACAAAAGCATCGCTGAAAACAGTAGTTTCAAAGACAAAGATGTAACTATCAATGTAGCTGTGCTCCCGACAGATCTAACACGGTTCGATCTGCGGGCTGATATTCACCGGGGCGGTCCATGGGAAAGACCGCGTGGGTTCACAGGAACAAAATATATGCTGGCATCAACTCCAGTAGAGAACAGCACCAATCTTTCTCTTTCTTTTGAGCGACAGGGTAACTCTACTTTACAATTTTTGAAAGGCTCTGTTTTTTACTCTGCCGAATACCGGAAGTTGCACAGGGAGTATTATGCGGCAGCAAACATGATGAAAACATACGAGGAAACCACCAGCTTCTGGGATTCCTATTTTGGCATGCAGATCAATGCAACCACAAAACTCTCTAAAAAATTGAAACTCAATTCCGGCATTGAAGCGTATCGTTTTTCAATATCAGCGCCTTCACGGCACAATGATTATGTAGCTAATTTAACATACAAGAATCGTAACAGCATAAATGCCCGCAGCACCACAGCAGGTCTTTACTCTGAAATTATCGCTAATCCTGTTGATGGATTCAGTATCACGGCTGGTGGACGGTATGATTTGAGCACATTGTACGAAGGAGAAGTGTATAACCTGAGCCAGAATGAAGGACGAAATGCTGTTATTGACGCAGGAAGCGGAGCTCTCGGGATACGAATTGTACAGGGATTACTGATTGGTAAAGTAAATTTTGCCCGTTCATTTCGGGTACCTCAGACAAATGAATTATTCACTGATTCCCATACATCACGAGGACTCATGCTGGCTAATCCGGAATTGCAACCAGAGTATTGCTACAGCCTTGATGCTGTAGTGCAGGTGCCTGGCAAATATATATCAGTTGAAATAGATCCTTTTTTCTGGTTTTTCGATGATATGATCTCCAGGGAGGAAGTTCGAGGCACGCCTGGCACAGTATATACCTATACTAATATAGGTAAAGCTCGTCTATGTGGAGGTGAAGCACTGGTTTCGTTAACACTTAATGATTTGTTGTTCACAGAAGATCAGCTGTTGTTCCGGGTATCTGGCGCTATAGTTTCAGGACGAGATCTGAGCAATGCTAATGAGTACTTTGATAGGGGAGATCCGCTTGATTTCATTCCTCCTCCAAATGCGCGAAGTGAGTTATCGTATTACACCACACTTGGTAAAACGTTTACATTTGATGTTGGGATAAATCTTATGGGGTATGCAGACAACCGCCACTTGCCACAAGGTGCTTATACCAGTCCGGGATTTGTTACTATGGGAGTGGCAGGAGGATTAAAATGGCACAAAAACATTTTTACAGTGCACACACAGATTGCTGTAATTAATCTTCTGAATGAAACTTATTACTCTTTTCAGTCATATCTGCCTGCTCCGGGCAGAGATGTGAGAATAATGACATCCATCAAGGTAAGATAAAATATGACAAAGATTGATACTGCCAGAATCGAGGAAATCGTTGCAAGCTGCCCTGAAGCATGGGAGGTACTGCATCCTTTTATCGGGGAATTGAATCTAAAGATGCCGCTATGTCATTGCGTCAATTTTAGCGGGATTGAGTTGAGGGCTCTGCAAAAGTCGCTTGGACGTGTTATCCGCCGGGCAACCGATCACCCTTGCAATTATGATGAAATGCGGAAATCGTTGTGCGTTCCTGGTTTTGTCAATGTAGCAGGATTCGCAGGATTCCTTGTTGAACGGCCTCTTCGGCGGGAGCTGGTATCTTTTGCCGAACGTATTGGTATACGGCTGAACTGTACTTTCTTTTCAAAACCACACAAGAAACCTTTTCAGAACTACCTAGCCCGCTGCAACAGTACAGATGATCTGCCTGACATTCTTATTGGCAAAGGTTTCAGCTCTCTGGTGAGTCGCAGGTTTATCGATCTTTTTCTTCAAAGTGGTAGTTACAGAGCAGAACTTGAAATTGATTACCGTAGTCTGTTTCATGATGCCGGACTGGTAGACAACCAGATGCATTATCATCCTTTTGCCGTAGAAGAGTATGTGGTGGTACACGACACAACACACCCGATGAAATTTCCTGTTCCCAGGCAATGGACAGATCTTGTTCGACCGGAGTATCATGGGTATATCACTCAGATGGGTAATAGCAACGAAGGTCACTTTGGTTCTGCCATATTGCTCTATCTGCTGTCACAGGGGGGGATTCCAATGGTAAGTAGATATGCTGCAAATGTTTCCGAGCGCTGCCACTTTGCTCAAATTGTCAAAAGATCCGGGGATCCTTTATACCCATCCTCACCATTAAAGGTTATGCACAACTATGCTGCACGTATGATCCGGTCCGATGTCAGACAACAGGTGCATGTTCTAACCATGAAAGATGGAAATCCTGTTACACCACTGTTTGTTCTTGTAAAAAGGGGGGCAACTAAGGAGGTCCATACCGTTGCCTGTCATCTTTTTTCTATGGAAGTTGCATCATTGCTGAACAATTTTGGGCTGATTCCGGCCAGAGATATTCAAAACAGAAAACAACCGGAACCATCAATACGATGGATCGGTTGGAATACTTTCAGAGATGGAAAATTTCCCTACTTAAAGGAGCTTCTCAGTGAATACGCGTATAATGCATTTGTACCGTTGGCCAATTAAAAGGGGAACTTTTTCCCTTTGTTTTTTCTCTTTGACACTTGCTCTTAATCCAAGTGTAAGTGTGTATGCCAGGACAATTACCGATATGGCAGGAAGAACATTGTCAATTAAAGATACCATCAGACGGGTGCTGCCGGCCGATCCAAAATCATCAATTCTCTTGATGAGCGCCGCAGATACTCTTCTTGTCGCCCGTGCTCGTATCCCCGGGACATCCTTTCATACATTGCTTTCCCCACGGTATCTTAAGCTGCCGGTCGTTGACTCGAGAAATCAGGAGGAAATACTTGCAAAAGCACCTGATCTTATAATTGCAGGGCTGCATCTGCCAACTAAGAGTACTGAACAGTTTGACATACTTCAGAAAAGAACCGGTGTACCTGTAGTTGTTATCGATCTGACACTTTCCAGTCTAGATTCTGTCTACCGCTTTCTGGGATATCTTTTTGACAATAGACAGTTGTGCAATGAACTTGCTTTCTGGTTGAAAGATCTTTTTGATCGGATCATGCTTTATATAGATAACGCCAGTGCACCTGAACAGAGTGTTTATTATGCCCTTGGAGCAAATGGACTGATGACCGATCCCCCGGGTTCGATCCATACGGAGGTTTTGGATATGCTGCGCCTGAAAAATGTGGCCAGTGTAAATCACAAAGGTGGCGGGCATGCTATGGTAAGTATGGAACAGATTCTCCAGTGGAACCCGCAGGTTATACTGACCGCAAGTTTCAGGGGTGGAGATAATGCCACAGCGAGCGCGTTTAATTCCACTATCTGGTCTGGTGTTGCTGCGGTGCGAAACAGGCAAATATACCTTATTCCTGCCCAGCCATTTGGATGGCTGGATCATCCGTCATCGGTTAACAGAATTGCAGGCCTAATATGGCTTACCCACGTTTTCTACAAGCGGGATATCGAACTGACCATAGGGGATCTCAGGTCATTTTATTCACGATTTTATGGATATAATATGGATAGTAAAATTGCTCATGATCTACTCTTGTCGACAAAGTGTATGGAACGTTAAGGTGTAGTCATTGGAATAAAGGAACCGGTAATGCATTATCCTGATAGTTTTAAACTGATTATTTTATTTATAATATGCATGATCGCCGCTTTCGTATCGCTTGTAGTAGGCCATGTCAACATCGAGCCTCGGGAAATCATGCAAATATTTCTGAGTGTCATAAAAGGTGAGCCTATGCAGGATCTAAACTCCACTATAATTCTATCATTGAGACTTCCCCGCATAGCTGCAGCATTTCTGATTGGTGGAGCGCTGGCCCTTAACGGAAGTGTCTATCAGAGCCTCTTTCGTAACCCCATGGTGTCACCTTCAATTCTTGGGTTATCATCAGGTGCAGGTTTTGGTGCAG
This sequence comes from Chitinispirillaceae bacterium, assembly GCA_036260705.1. Lineage (GTDB taxonomy): Bacteria > Fibrobacterota > Chitinivibrionia > Chitinivibrionales > Chitinispirillaceae > JAAYPC01. The sequence continues at coordinate 24,097 of DATAMG010000070.1, forward strand.
CGCTGGCAATTACGCTTGGGTTAAATATGCTGCTTACTTACTTTGTTGCATTTGCCGGAGGTATAGCAGCTGTGATGAGTGTATTAGTTTTGACTCGCATCGGAGGTAATGTTCTGCAGAAAAACCTTGTTTTGATACTTGCAGGGATGGTTGCAGGAACTTTCTTTTCCGCGCTACTGTCAATTCTAAAATATCTGGCTGATCCTGATAACACTTTACCAAATATCGTTTACTGGCTCATGGGCAGTTTGGCTTCTGTACAGACAATGACCCTTATTCCACTGGCTGTAATCATTCTGCCATCGGTTATGATTCTCAGCAGATTTGGATGGCAGCTTGATATTATGTCATGCGGAGAAGATGAAGCGAAGACTTTGGGTGTAGCAGTGCAACAGGTTCGTATCGTTTCAATAGTGCTGGCAACACTTATGACATCTGCAGCAGTATGTGTTACTGGTATAATTGGATGGGTTGGATTATTTATTCCGCACTGCGCTCGTTTTATTATGGGGCAGCGAAACAGCTTGTTATTACCGGCATCATTTTTAGCTGGCGGTGCCTTTTTAATACTTGCAGACTGCTTCTCACGTGCAATCATATCAACAGAAATTCCTATTGGTATTACAACATCACTTATAGGTGCATTTTTCTTTGTTATTCTGATCATCCGGATCGGAAGGAAGAGTCAGTATGATTAAGTTGACCAATGTGGCTTGTGGTTATGGAAAACGTTGTGTACTTGTCAATGTAAATGGAGAAATTCTCCCGGGTGAGATAATGTGCATTCTTGGGCGTAATGGTGCAGGAAAAACAACGTTGTTTAAAACTATTCTGGGCCTGCGCATGCCTATCAAAGGTAAAGTCACAATAAATGGGAAGAGTCCGGAGAGCTATAAGCCGCGTGAATTGGCCCAACTCATTGGCTACGTTCCGCAAAATACATCGATACCATTTACTTTAACTGTCTTTGATATGGTTATGATGGGAAGTTTCGCTGCTCATGGCAGTAATGCATGGGGTATGCCAGGCCGGGAAAACCGCAAACGTGCCCAAGAAGCGTTGGCAATTGCCGGTATTGAACCACTGTCAACAGCATTGTTTACTGAAATCAGCGGCGGAGAAAAACGATTGGTCATCATTGCACGTGCACTGGCCCAGCAACCCTTGTTTATCGCCATGGATGAGCCAATGGCTCACCTTGATCCAGGAAACCAGAGCCGTCTATTACAGTTGTTGCAACAGTTACGCGAGCTTGGAATTGGTGTCCTTATGAATACACATGATCCATCAATGGTGCTCTCGATTGCTAATAAAGTAATGGCCATTAACGAAGGCCTGATTTGTGCAATGGGTACTACTGCCAAAGTGCTTAGTTCCACACTTCTATCGTCAATATATGAAACCGATATGCAAATAGCTGAGGCCTGCGATAATACCGGAGTAAAGCACATGGTTTGCCTGTCCAGGTTTTGTTCACCATACGAAAGGAAATTATGATTAGAGCATCTCAAAATCTCAAGCAGATAGTAAGTACCTATCCTTTCATAACATCTCTATTTCGCAATGCTGGATTAGGTGCCTATTGTGAACCTGGTTTTATAGATAAGGCTGGAAAATACATGCAACTTGGATCAATTCTCAGGCAGATGCGTATTGATGTTGATCAATTCGTTAAGGCCATCAACATGGCCATAGATGAGCAAAATGACAAATGCGGAAGAGACAAAGAATTATTTAATGTTAAGCTTCTCTGTCTGCTGCCCTGCGGTCTTCGAAATATTTTCAGGGAGCATCTGACCTCATTTTTTTCCGATCATTATAGCCAATATTCATCCTTTCGTTTTCTATGTGAAGGCAATGTTAACCATGAATTGAATTTTTATGATCAAATTGATTCTATTGATGATTTGAACCAACTGCCAGAATTATTAATCACCTCCGATTTCAACAATGTAATGCATCAACGGTTTTTACGCAGGTTCGCCGACAGTGGTGAATTCGTCAGTCAGGAGAGCACAGTGTGTAATTCCTGGTGGAATGAGGTCGGGTTTTCTGACACCTTGCGACATTTTACCATGCTCACAGCAAATATGCTTGTGATTGTTGTTGACCGGCGTCGCTTAGGCAATCGTGTCATGCCGGCGGGCTGGGAAGATCTTCTCAGTGATAATTTCCGTCGTGATATTATAATGCGTGGAGATGGAGATTTTTTCTGCAATGCAGTATTGCTTCCTTTGTATCAGCGCTTCGGTGCCAATGCAATGATCGCGTTAGGGTGTAATGTGAAATGTGGAATGCATCCAGCCCAGATGGTCAAACAATTGAATGGCAATTCTGATGCAGGTGCAACAGTTTATGTTATGCCCTGGTTTTTTACACTGACTATAACTTCGGATTGGGCGGCTATAGTATGGCCTCGTGAGGGTGCAATTGCCAGTCCAGTCAGCATGCTTGTAAAAAAAGATGCGGCCGAACGCTACCATGATCTGATTGATTATATTATGTCTGCTTCCACCGCTGAGCTATTGGTAAACCATAAGTTTCCGACACTGCATCACGGTGTCGCCAACAGAGACTTTGGATCTCGTATTCTCTGGACAGGCTGGGATTTTATTCGTGACAATGATCTGGCAGAAGTTAAATTGACTATTCAAAATCTGTTCATGCCATCGTACACCTCAGGGGCAGGAGGTATCACATGAAATTGATTACTGTTGCCGGACCACCATCTTCAGGCAAGACATCGGTAATTATCAAGGCCGTGAGAGCGTTGATGAGTGATCATCCTATGCGCTGTGGCGTTATAAAGTTCGACTGCACAAGCTCCCTTGATTGTGAGCGGTATGAAGCGAATAATATCATGGCCCGTAGCGGGATCGCCGGCAATCTTTGTCCGGATCACTATTTTGTGGCAAATGTTGAAGAATGTTTTCAATGGGGCCAGCGTGAAGGGCTTGATTGCCTGATTACCGAAAGTGCAGGATTGTGCAATCGCTGTGCTCCACATCTGAAAGGAATCACTGCCGTATGTGTACTTGACAGTCTTGGGGGAATCAATACGCCATTGAAAGCAGGGCCGATGCTTAAATTGGCAGATATTGTCATAGTTACAAAAAGCGATCTTGTTTCACAAGCCGAGCGCGAGGTTTTTCGTTTCAAAATATCTCAGGTTAATCCAAGAGCAGGTATCCTTACTATTAACGGTATCACAGGGCAGGGGGCCGACAGTTTTGCGACATCGATGGCTCAAACACAAAATTTTGATTCACTTGAAGGGGCGCGTTTACGTTTTGCAATGCCTTCAGCGCTCTGTTCCTATTGCCTAGGTGAGACTCGTATCGGGAAAGAATATCAGATTGGACTGAACCGAAAGATTTCACTATGAAAACACCCGTATCAGAGCTATGCAATATGCCACTTTCACAGTTACTTCATGAGTTTCCGATTCTTGAAGATTTCTGTAAAGCATACGATATTTCTTTTGTCAATAATTCCCGATCCTTAACAGAAGAACTTCGTCTCAAACCGCCCCATTTTTGGGACGACTGTCACAATAAACCGCAAGACCTGCTGATAACGTTCAATGCTGTTATAGATACATTGCGCTCTCCACCCAATACAGAATCCATAGCCACTCTGGAAATCTTGCCAGGGGTAGATAAGTATGGAGAACGGGAGATCTGTGGATTGAAACTTCGCCCGGGAGAAGTAACCTGTATTGTCGGTCCAACCGGGTCGGGAAAAAGCCGGCTGCTTGCGGATATCGAATGGCTTGCAGCTGGCGATACACCGACTGGACGAACGGTGCTGATTAATGGAATGCTGCCGGACAGTGAAACCCGTCTGAGGTGCGCGGGTAGGTTAGTGGCTCAAATAACCCAGAACATGAATTTTGTCATTGATTTAAATGTAAATGATTTTCTGCACATGCATGCGCAAAGCCGGGGGCTTGTCGAGACTAAATCCATTGTAGGAGAGGTTATTAATCTGGCTAATCAATTAAGCGGAGAGTCATTTACTGGTGAAACTCCGGTTACATCGCTGAGCGGTGGGCAATCCCGTGCATTGATGATTGCAGATATAGCGTGTATAGCCGCTGCTCCTGTGGTGCTTATTGATGAGATCGAGAATGCAGGTGTTGACAAACAAGCCGCACTTGATCTTTTGGTACATCAGGATAAAATTGTGCTTATTGCAACACATGACCCACTACTTATACTACAGGCATACCAGCGCGTGGTAATCAAACATGGAGGTATGCGACAACTGTTGATAACAACCGACCAGGAAAAAATGGCACTTCTGCGGTTAAGACAGATTGATGTCCTCTTGAAAAAAAACCGTGATTTTTTCCGTAAAGGTGGAACATTCGAAAACAGGTTGCCTGATTGGTTTCAATCAGACCATTAACTGGCTTGATCTGATGAGGCCTTGGGGTAAATGTGGCTGCTTCGGAGTTTTTTCGTAAAACCCCTGTTTTTATTAGAATACCAACCGTAATATCATATCTGGTGCTCACCTTTATCAGGAATGTGTTGTGTAACCGTAGCCAGGAAATCCAGAGGCTCATATATCTCAAAATTTCTGGGATTACCATCATCTTTTGGAGAGGCCAACTTGACAATATTACTTAAATTATAGATTTTCCTGGTTCCATGACTATCGAACTTGACATTTTTTTCAAATTCAAGTACACAGGAAACCGGTTCTCTGGTATTTCTGATAAGATATGTACAGCTATTTGCAAAATCTAAACAGATCTTAGCCTTATCGCATTCTCAATAGCGAAATTGCATCGATAAGGAGCAATCAATGTTGCAGAAGATATTGCCAGGTATACTCAGGGAGTAGTAAACGTAGACAATCAGCTGGTTATAAGTGGCGAGAAGTCTTTTCTTGGCTGAAATCTTCTTATAGCTGTTCTTGAAAAATCGCAGACTATACCATATATTTACCTCAACAGTTAGGAGAATACTATGGTTTGCTTGCGATTTTTTTCTTTGATCTTTTTTTCTATACTTTCTTTTGCATCGTTAGTTTCTGCTGAGGTGGACAGTTTGACTGCACCGGTTTGCCGGAATCCAAATCAGATTATTGCCAAACTGGATGGAAACAAAATTGAGTATTGGATGGGTGAATATCAGCTGAACATTTCAACCACAAAGGGTTATCTCTATAATGATGGTTTCAGTAAGCCTTATCTAAAAAAGTATAACTTGTTTAGAGGCAGCTCATATGCGATGCTTGGTGGGGGACTGGGATTGGTAATTGCCGGTTTCTCTATAGGGAAATCGCTAATATCTCTTGGGGGTCTGGTTTCAGCAGGAAGTGGGTTGGTTATTTACTTCAAATCTAACGAAAAATTCCGTATAGCCATTCATGAATACAACAAGAGTATTTGCAGTAGCAAATTCCATCCATAAAAAAAAGCCGGCTATGGAAGCCGGCTAATGGTATTAATTGGCTCTGGAAACAAATTCATCATTAGTGGTATTAATTTTTATCCTGTCTCCGATATTACAATACAGAGGGACCTGAATTTCGTATCCAGTATCGATTTTTGCTGTCTTGAGAACTTTTCCGGAAGTATCACCTTTTACAGCTGGTTCTGTGTATTCGATGGTGGCTTCGACCTGAGCAGGGAGTTCGACTCCGACCGGTTTTGTTCCATAAACAATGATATCGATGCTCATCTGTTCACGCAGATAATTAAGAGCATCACCCAGATCATCCTTGTTTAAATCCATCTGTTCGAAGGTCTCCTGGTCCATAAAAGTGTAAAATCCATTGGATTCGTAGAGATACTGCATGGTTTTGCGTTCCAGAACGACATCATCAAACTTGTCGGTAGCCCGATACACTGTTTCTGACATGCTGCCGGTGGCCAGGTTTTTAAGCTTCATCTTAACTGAAGATGCACCGCGGGCACCTTTGTTATAGACAAATTTCATAACGATAAACAGTTCATTATTGATTTTTACAGTATTTCCTTGTCTGAGATCCTGTGCTTCTTTCATTAAATTACTCCTTGAGATAATAGTTTTATTTTAAGTTGTTTTATGCAAATTCAATTGATTGAACAGTTCGAAACAGAATCTGTTCTAAATTACTGGAATAAAAACAGAGAGATATTAATGACGTAATGGAGGGATTAGATACCTGATGGTAAGGAATGTACACACTGGAAAGTAGATCTCTTTTTTATTGGTTTTTGAATTCACGGAGAAAATCACTGAAATTTTTAACCAGATTACAGTTTTCTTCTATAAAATAACTCATCTTCGTGGTTGCATGTTCAATTTTATTTAAATTTCGGAAAAAAAAGTGATATTGCTCATTTGTTTTTTGAGTAGTTTCTTCAAATTGAGCGTCATTGTATTTCTCCATAAGCTCTTTGTATCTATTAAATACCTCTGAATCTTCAAAATATTGCTGAAAATTTTCGAGAAAGGCATTGACTTTGACTTTCTGGTAACGATTATCCTGAAGGTATGCATTCCAGATAAAAGGCTTTGCTGCGCAGATAGCTCTTACCAGAGAGTCTTCTCCCCGGATAAGGTTGAAATCACAGCAACACAGGAGTGAATCATAGATTTGCTGAGATATCAATGGGAAAAGACTTATATGGATATTGTTGTATTTGATATATCTGCCATCAATTGTTTTATCAGCTCTTTTTAGAGCTGCTTTCATACTGTTATGGCTTTTTTGGCCAAACACCATCAGGTACACATCTTTATTGATTTTTGTCAGATCTTCAAGGAAGTTATCAAATCCACGTTCATAAGAGAAAACTGTTCCAAACAGGCTGCTCTCAGTATTTTGCAGGGTTAATCCGATATGTTTTTCATGCAATTCATTGAACAGCTTATTTCGGTTTGTCTGGTAGTTTTCTCTTTTTTTGGTAACATCAGAATCGATTATCACCCCGCCTGTTGTGGTAGTGAATCCTGGCATGAAAAAAAACTTTTTTGCTGTGCCTTTATTCAATAAAGATTGTTTCAGATGATATCCTTCAACCCACTTTTCTGCAGAAAGATACTCCAGATTGATTATGATTTTGCTTTTAAATACTGCAATGTCCATAACAGGTTGTGGAATTTCACAAGCGAATGCTTCAACCAGAACATCTGCAATCCCCAAATCTTCGATATTCTGTGGAGAAATAAAAGAAGAATCGATAAATGTAATCTGCTGGTATTGTTGAATCGGTTCTGAAGCTTTTATTTCAGGAATTATTGAGTGCAGGGTTTCCAGATTATCGATAAACACTCTTGTATTGCATTGTGGATTGAGTTTCTTGAATTCTTTGGCAAATCGATACACCACACCCGCATCACCGAAATTATCGATGACATGGCAGAATATGTCTATGCTGGTCAGGTACAAGCTTTTTGTCCTTT
>DATAMG010000058.1:0-20592 GCA_036260705.1 Chitinispirillaceae bacterium
GCATGACATAGGAATGTTGCTGATTCCCCAAGAAATACGCTTGAAATCATCTCGTCCTACAGAAGATGAATGGTATGAAATTCAAAAACACCCTCTAACCGGCATTTACCTTCTGGAAAGAATCAGCAGATTACCCGAACCCGTTATTTTAATGACCTATCAATCCCATGAAAGGGAAAATGGTAAAGGATATCCTAAGCAACGCAGCAGCAGCTTAATTGATAACTATGCAAAAATTCTATCGGTGGCAGATATCTTTGAAGCCCTTTCCTCTCCCAGAAGTTATCGTGATGCATATCTTCCTTATAAAGCAATTGAAACTCTCATCACAATGACTCGTCAGGGACTTGTCAATGGTGAGTATGTAAAAGCGCTACTTGAATACACATCTCTTTTTCCAATCGGAAGTATTGTCGAACTGAGTAACAAAAGCATCGGCAGAGTAGTAAAATCCAACGGAACATCTTTCGCAAAACCAAGTGTATGCATTCTAATTGACAATAAAGGAAATATTCTTGAAAAAGACGAGCAGTATATTGAAGATCTGTCATCCAATACATCTGTCCAGATTGTTAAAGCTCACCAGACAAGTCAATTCAGCCAGAACATCATGCTTGGATTTTAAACAACAGTTTTTTGCTCTTCATTATTTAATAATTGTTGCAGTTCCATTTCATTTTCGGCAATGAGCATAAAATCTTTGAAACCTGAGATTTCAATCACTTCCAGAACACTGGATGTATTACATAGAAGAATTAGCTTTCCACCGGCATCAACCATATCACGGTAAATTCTGACCAGCAGTCCCAAGCCCTGACTATTAATGAAACTCACCCTTTGCAAATCCAAAATAATACACTTACATTGCTGACAATTGCTTGAATCCACCGCCTCACTCAGTGCATTTAATTCATTCTTCTGCCAGAGTTGGCCTATCAGAGTAATACGCACAATACCATTTGAATAATGCTGGAAAATATCCATCTTAAACTCCATGATGAAATTTACGTCCAGTAATTCTGTTGCCACGTGCATTAAAGGTAACATCATCCAGGTAATGACGAATCAGAAAAAGTCCCCGGCCATGATCTTTAATTCTGTTTTCCGGAAGAAGCGGATTTGGAATATCATTGTAATTAAACCCCTGTCCCTCATCCATAACACTGATAGCTGCAGCAAAAAGAGTGATCTTGTAAAAAACTATCACTTTCTTTGAAGAATCCCCTTTATTCCCATGAAGCAATGCATTGGTAAGCATCTCATAAGTGCATATTTTAAACTGCTTTATACTTTTATCATTAAACCCGTTTCTATCCATATCCTTAAGAATAGCAGCACAGGTTTTATCGATATCAGCATAGCTGTTTACAATTCGTATATTAGGTTCATCCTCGCGGGAAAAACCGGAATCATTCAATAACGACTCAGTATTTCCCAATTCAATACAAAGCAGAGTGAAATCATCACGCAAAGGTATGCCACTGCGAAATTTTGTCTGATCTGTTACTATATATTCCAGTACGTTCTCCAGCTCAAGTCCGGCATACTTGCTAAAATCATTTCGCAAACGCTCACTTCCATACATTTCACCCGAAGGATTACACCCCTCAGTAAGCCCGTCGGTATAGAAAAGTATTTTGTCACCAGGTTCAAGATTTATTGTCTGTTCCCAGTATTCTGCAAGATTCTGCAATGCAGAATGCCCAATAAAAAAGCCTCTGGAGTCAAGACGTGTAATCTGATTGTTTTTTTTATGAAATACAAGCGGTGGCACATGACCAGCCCTGGAATAAGTCATATTATTTTTAACCGGATCAATGATCCCCAGAAATGCAGTCAGATATTGTTCAGTTCCAATAAAAGAACATATCTGTCGGTTAACCAATCTAAATACTTCAGCTGGAGATTCAGTTTTTTCAATAAAATGGGCAAAAAGCATTTTGGCCATTGCTCCAACCAAAGCTGCAGGTATCCCATGCCCTGAAACATCAAAAATAAGCACAGCAGTCTTCTGTGAAGGTGTCATCAGAATGTCATAAAGATCTCCACCCACCTTGCTGGCAGGAATGTAAATAGCGGTCGATTTAACATTAATCATTTCAGGAAGCACTTTGGGCATTAAACCTTCCTGAATTCTTTTGGCAGTCTCCATCTCCTCATCTATTTCAGAGTTGATCCGATTTAAATTGTAATTCAACTCTTTAATAACCAGATCACGTTGCAGAAGTTTTTTTTCAAGATCAACAATCTTTTCCTGCAACTTTCTGCTCTGTAAACGCAATTGTCTTGACTGCAAAAGTATGCGAGCTATTCTGGAACGTTGAAAACGTTCACCGTATTCGGCGGATTTTTTCAAAATTTCTCACCTGAATGGATCTAATGGTATTATCCGTCCTCTTTTTAGACGATGCCGATTGTACTTAGCAGCATCTTTGAGCATTTTTCTCTCCTGCATGGTAAGAGAATTCATCCCCTGCTTGGAAATCTTTTCAAGAATCGGGTCAATTTTCTGCTCAAAAAAACGCTCCCTTGCCTGTTCTGCAGCTCTTTTTCTTCGATACTTACGCTGCAAAATGCCATCAATAATACTATGATACCATTCAGTGATTACAGGATGCAATTTAATATAAATCAAAGCTACTATTATTCCGCCCAGATGTGTAATATGAGATATAATGCCTTTGGATGCAAAAGCACCGGAAAGGGAAATAATCGCAGCTCCAAGCACAACCAGTCTGATATTTACAGGAAGAACAAAAAAAAGTAAAACTTGCCGATGTGGAAAATACCAGGCATATATAGTCAGTACCCCTAGTACTGCTCCTGAAGCTCCGATAACAGGTGTAATGCTGGACATGGGATTAAACAGACTGAAATAACTGAACAACCCGGAACCTGCTCCGCAAATAAGATAAAATAAAGTGAAACGCCGTGCCCCCCAGAGTTGTTCAATCTCCACTCCAAACATCCACAACATTAACATGTTAAACAATATGTGCAGAGGATAATCCGGATCGTGTAGAAACATATAAGAAAAAAATCGCCATATCTGCCCTTGAGTAAATGCAGGTATGGGAATCAGTGCAAACCAGGCTATAAGAGTTTGTCTGAACCAAGGAAGGATTTGAATGACATATACCGCTAAAGTCGCAATCAGCAATGTTTTAATGGAACGACCAACACCATGTGCTCCGTTTGACATCATTTGATGCTCCTATAAATTACGGTATTTTTCTTCAATTCTCAATCGAACACAATTGGGAACAAAAGCACTAATGTCTCCCTTTAATTGAGCAATCTGCTTAACCATTGTCGAACTCAAGTAGGTATACTCTGCACTGGGCATCAGAAATACTGTCTCACAGGTAGCCAAAAGATTGCGATTAGTAAAAGCCATCTGAAACTCATACTCAAAATCAGATAAAGCACGTAACCCCCTGATCAGAACTGATGCATTGAATTCCCGCATACAATTAACCAATAAACCGCAATACTTAATCACCTCTATCTGCGGTACATCCTTGAAAGATTCCTTTGCCAGCGCCACCCTCTCATCTGCATCAAATAATGGCTTTTTAACAGGATTTTCGGCAATCACAGCTATCACTTTTGGAAAAATTCTGGATGCCCGAACTGCAATATCAATATGTCCATTTGTTACAGGATCAAAAGTGCCCGGATATAAAGCTGCTTTCATTGATAAACCTTTTTTTTATTTTTCAGATAAGCGGTAAAATTCAACTGCAGTATCCCCAAACTCCCGAATATCAAAACAGCATTGATTATTGGATGCGTTTTTCAAAGAATCCTTTGTTGCCGCCCTCTCATAAACCAGAAATCCATCTTGTGACAATCGATTTAAAAGCTCAGAGGTCAGAATCGCCAACTCTATATCCGCATAGGGGGGATCGTAAAATATTATGTCATAAAAGTCTGTCATTCTTTTGACAGTTGTTCTAATATCACCAGATATGATGCGGCATTGATCAGAAATACCTAAAACGCTGGAATTTTTAAACAGCAAATCTGCTCTACGACGATCATTCTCAAAAAAATCCACTCTTAGAGCTCCCCTGCTGATCATTTCAAAGCCAAAAGCACCACTACCACAACACACATCTGCAGCTATAGCTCCAGGCAGATAACCCTTGATAATTTCAAGAACGGATTGTCTGGTCCGTTCAAGAGTTGGACGGAATCCAGCATCTCTCTCAGGTATGTTAATCAAACGCCCCTTCAACGTCCCGGCAATAATCCGTAATTTCATTATCAGTTATTCTTCACTGTTATCAATATCTCTGCATCAACACCAATTGTAGAGCCAGCCAGGGCATTTATGCTGATTTCCTTAAAAGCACATGGGATCTGTTCATTATTGAGGTCCATTACAAAGCGGACAAAATCTTTATAAGTACATTCTGCTTTTATTTTATAATCATATCTGCGATATCCCCCAATAATCTGCACATCAAGCTGCTTTGGTTCCTCATTCAGGATAACATTATCCAATCTGGCTGTTTTTACTACCTTTTTTACCTGATCAGAAAGATATTCTCTGGATACCAGATGATCAATTGCCTGAAAACGATCCGTAAAATCCAACCCGAAATTGGTTTTCAGGGTGACAGAAAAACGGAATCCTTTGCCGTTAGAAGTTATAAAGGAGTATGGCTTAGGTAAAAGTTCAACCCGTTCCCTTCGAAGTGCATTGAAAGTCTGGCTTATAAGTTCTTTTGTATCCCCCAAACCAACCGCATATACTGTTTGAAATTTGGAAATTTCAAGTTTTCTAAGCCCTATTCCTTCAGAAAAAGTACGACTAAGCATCTCAAGCACTTTTTTTGTATGAAGAACCTCGTAGGAAACCCGTTCATTGAAAGCCATGTCATTATAAGCTATATCCAGAAAACCGGATGAACTGTTCTTTTCTGTTGTAACTTCTTTAACTACATCTTCAACTACCCTGGCAGGCGAATGTGTTGAAGCTTTGTACTCAGTGGACACCGCTTTTTGTATAACAGTACTTTTGTTTTTGTTATGAAGATTGAGCCAGAAAAAAGTTGAAACTGCCAGAACAGAAATAACCAGCAGACCAGCTGAAATCATCCTAAAAAAAACAGGCTTCCGACTGGGTCGGTTTTTTGCAGATTTATTCTTGATTAAATTAATTTTTAACATTAAGTCTATTCATTTCCACGCAGTGCTAATCCAACTGCAACAGATAGCTGAGGTGCATATGTCATCAACTGATCATGATCTATGGCAATCCGGCATCCGACTTTACGAAATGGATAAAGTAATTCTCCACTGCCCATTTTTGCACTTACCGCATCGCGGAATTCGGTCTGGGTAAATATTGAACCTGTGTAATACAAACTTATTCTGGGCTGAACATCTATTTTGTTATTTGCTGCAAGAAACCGGCTGATTTCCGATTGTAAATCCATGGCATAAGACTCAGCATTCAAATTTTCATATGAATAGCTGAAACATTCCATATCTATAAAATCTCCATTACGGGTAAGAATTATTTTTGTTTTTTCGCTTTCACCATGCACGATAACTGCAGGTGTATATAAACGCTCTTTGTAGTTTGCCTCGAAAGTGTTGATAATGGCAAAAGCATCCAGATCGATTACCTGTGGATGTAATTTCATACCCTTAAGCAATGTAGAAAAACGCTCGACCAGCGAATGACGAAATGCCACGGTCAGATAATCTGTCGAGTTTTCATTCTGATTGGCACTGCATCGCTGAAAATCAAAGGAATATTCATCAATGGATCCTATAATCTGCTGAGCCAGTTCCCACTCAATAAGAGCATCCACATCAGGTTCTTCTCTATCAATCTGAATATGCTTGACAATAGCATATTCAGTAGGAAGAGAGCAGGCAATATCAGGGCTGTAAAATTTAAATTTATTTTTCAGTTTTTTAAGCTCCTGTCCTGCACACTCCCAGCTATCCCCCTCCTTATCGGTAGAAAACGGCTGAATTGCCACTGAGAGGACAGCATTGTCCTGTGGAGAATATTGAGCAATGCTCATATAATCACTCTGGATATCCAAGCCACTTAAAAATTTTCTGAATGCTTTCATAGTTGCCGATCTAACACAATTTGCTGTGCCCTGTTAATTTCCACAACTAAAACGGCACAAAAGCCTGAAATGAGGAAATTAGGTTTAAATATCATTTTTTGAATTGAAACGGGCAAACGATTCATTAATATTTAAAGCAAAATATAGAATTTGTATAATCTGTTGGCCAGATACCATCAAATAAAAAACTGATTAAAAAGAAATTCGGCTTTCTAATATGCTTAGTTTCGAAGGCCCCAGCCCCTTAACCATCCCCAAATCTTCAATATGATGAAAATGTCCTTTTTCCTGTCGATAATTAATTATATCCTGTGCAATTGCCTTACCAATCCCGGGAAGAATAATCAATTCCTCCAATGAAGCCGTATTGACATTTATGCAAGCCCCGGAAAGTTCATCTTTATCAAAGCTATTTTCTGCATTTTTTAAAACTTCAGTTTTACACCCTTGAGTATCTTCTCTAACCACACTACTTGCTGAAATAACGTTACTATTTCTTTTAAATAGCCACATAATCCATAAACTCAATGCCAATAGCCAAAGTAAAATTAAACCTGATCTGGATTTCATAATTTTACACCTTTGAACGCATTATATCCAGAAAAGCATCTACAATTTCAGGATCAAACTGCCTTCCACGCTCATTTATCAAAATATTGAATGCCGTCTCCTGAGGAAGAGATTTTCTGTAAGGACGATCCGAGGTCATTGCCTCATAAGCATCAGATACACTTAAGATTCTGGCCCCAAAAGGAATCTCATTTTTACTTATCCCCATAGGATAGCCCCCACCATTAAAAAATTCATGATGATGAAGAACCATAGGAACTAATGCCTTAAGAGAAGGAACATCGGCAATAATACGAGCTCCCAACTCCGGATGTTTTTTTATCTGATCGAACTCTTCGGGTGTTAGCTTTGAGGACTTGTTCAGTATTGCTTCGCTTACACCTATCTTACCAATATCATGCAACAGACCAGCATATTTTACCAACTCTATTTCGCTATCCGGAAGCCCCAGGTGTTTTGCCAAAACTACAGTATATTTCATCACATTCTCTGAATGGCCATGCGTATATTCATCTTTAGCCTCAACTGCCAAAGCAAATGCACGTATCGTTTTAAGGTAATTATCTCTTATATTGTGATACAAACGCACATTTTCAATAGAAATACTGGCCTGAGAGGCAAGCACATTGACTATTTCCAGATCCACATTCAAAAATGCCTCACGACCTGACAACCTGGCCAGATTCAACACCCCGATAGTTCTTGAAGGCGTCTTTAGTGGAAAGAAAATACAAGATTGAAGCTCAGAGGGAACCGGTAGCAAGCCATTAGGAAGAGAGGCCTGCTCACCCGGCTCCAATACCAATGGTTCACTATGATCGGCAACCCATCGTGATGCATTTATAAAAGCTCCGTTGCTCCAGTAATTGCGGGAGAAATTACTCCCCAAAGTCTCTGAAAGAGACAATTTCCCTGTATTTTCCAGAAATAACAATGCCCCACCATCAGCTTTGGACATACGGATCGAATAATCTAAAAATTTTGTGTTAAGCTCATTTAAATCCAGTGTCGATGCCAGAATCTTTGTTACTTCATGTAAAGAAACCAGTTTTGAAAATAATAAATTCTCCTCTTCGAGCTGCTTTCGTGTCAGAGCCCGTTTCACCTTTTCACTAATCTCTTCCAGATGAAATGGCTTGGTAAGATAATCGTATGCACCATACTTCAGAGCATCAATGGCACTGTCAAGAGTCGGGAAACCGGTAGTTATTAATACCGGTAAAGAGCTGTTTTTTTCTTTTATCAGCTTAAGAAGCTCAACTCCAGTGATTCCGGGCATTTTTATATCTGTTATCACCAAGTCAACAACAATACTGCTCATTAATTCCAAAGCAGATTCTGCAGATGCAGAGGTAGTTACTGAATAGCCCTTTTTCTGAAGGTATTGCCCGAGAATTTCACATATCGATGTTTCATCATCGACAATAAGAATATGTTTATTCTGGCTTACCATAATTATTTGCTGCTGCCCGTAGTTTGAAATTCCGTAAATCCTCTGGTGTATCAATACCGATCGATTCGAAATCATGTATCAGGCAACGAATTTTCATCCCATACTCCAGTGCACGCAGCTGCTCCAAACTCTCACGTTTTTCAAGTTCACCTTGAGGAAAACCACAAAAACGGGCCAGCCCTTCAGCCGTAAAGCCATAAATACCTTTATGTTTGAGAAATTCTGCATTTCCCTTCACATCGTAAGGTAATGGTGAGCGGGAAAAATAAAGTGCCTCTGCAAATCGGTTCATGACAACCTTTACTACATGAGGGTTATCCCTTTCCTCAATTGTAGCATGAGAGGCAATGGTAAGCAAGGTATTGTCATCAATTTTTTTAAGCTCAGAAACGAAATTTTTTAAGACATTTGCCGGAATCAAGGGTTCATCCCCCTGCAAATTAACCACTCTGGAACCGCCGGTTTTTCTTAGGGCTTCAAAAACCCTGTCAGTACCCCTGGGGTGGTCCGAAGAGGTCAAAACTGCTTCTCCACCATTGGATTTAACTACATCTTCAATCCGCTTGTCATCTGTAGCCACAATCACTCTGTCAAAAGCCTGGGATCTTTGAGCACAATTATAAACCCACATCACTAAGGGTAACCCATTAATATCACAGAGAGGCTTTCCAGGTAATCGAGTCGACCCATACCTGGCAGGAATAATGCAAATTATTGATTCATTCATCCTATCAACCTCAACCTCCAATAACTTTGGGAATTGCAAAGTGGTCTTTCTTTACACTGGGCCCATTCTGTAAAATCTGCTCATGAGTCATTGAAGCAGGCTCAGAATCATCCCTTAGAGGATCATGAAGCGGAGCCATAAAGTTTGTTGGTTCCACCTGCACAGTATCCACCTCTTTTAATTTTTGTATATACTCAAGAATCGAACCTAACTGGTCAGCAAAATTTTCTTTTTCCTCATCAGATAATTTTAAACGTGCCAGATTAGCAATGTTCTGCACCAAATCACTGTTTAACATAGTTCCCCTTAACCTCAGGTTTCAAAATTGGCAAATTTAGCCATTAATTTTCTTCGCACACCGTCATTAAATAAAACTGTCAGCTTCATATCATCACCAAATCCGCTAATGCTAAGAATCCGCCCTCGACCGTAAGACTTATGCCGCACATGCTGCCCCATTCTAAATTCTACCGTATCCTGCGAAAAATCCTCGTACCCTGGCATTTCATAAGGCTGCTGAACTGGCTGAGCCATTTTGGTCTGGGAAAGATTGTTTTTTACTTTTTTTTCCGCATTGGAACTGACAACTCCAAAAAAGCTGCTGCTATCCTTGAAACAAAAATAACTCTCTGGTATGCCATGAAGAAAACGAGAAGGAATCCCAGGAAGAAGATCTCCAAATCGCCAACGCTGATCAACGTGAGAACATTCCAGCTTCTCAATAGCTCTGGTGATCCCAACATAAAGAAGCCTTCGCTCTTCCTCAATCTTACTTTCATCATCAAAATTCTGCCGTGAAGGAAGTATTCCATCTTCAAGACCAACCAGGTAAACGTGTTTGAACTCAAGCCCCTTTGCACAATGAAGAGTCATCAGATTCACCGCATTTTCCTTTTTTTCCCAGCTATCTACATCTGATACCAGAGATACCTCTTCAAGAAAATCATTAAGCTTTTTCTCCGGATTTTCACGCGACCAAATGGTAAGAGCATTGATAAGTTCATTAATATTCTCTACTCTGCCCAAAGACTCCTCAGAGCCTTCACTGGTTAACATATCCATATATCCGGTCAATTGAAGCATCTCCACAAGAATATCTGCAGCACTCCCCCCTTTTTTGTACAAGTCAATCAAAAGTTCAAAGGTGGTTTTTAATTCAGAGAACCCTTTCTGGTACCTGCTCCCAAAAGCTGAAACATCCGCATTCAATAATCCCTCCAGCAGAGAGAATGAACTCTTTTGCGCCAGATCACTTAATAACTCGCGAGCTTTCTCACCCAATCCGCGTGCAGGCACATTACAGATCCTGTCAAAACTCAGATTGTCCCGCTGATTAGCCAACAAACGTAAATATGCTAGGCAATCCTTGATTTCCGCACGCTCATAAAAGCCAGTCCCCCCCCACCAGAATATAGGGAATGCGGGCTCTGCGAAAAGCTTCTTCAAAAGCTCTCGATTGAGCATTAGTCCTGAATAATACAGCGATATCCCCCCCGCGAATTTTTCCCTTTACAGAATCGGTAATTTTTTCTGAAACAGACTGAGCCTCCTGGCGGTCATCCCTATAACGGTTGATCACTACCACCTCACCAGCATCACGCTCCGTCCAGAGCTGTTTTGCAGCCCTGTTTATATTTGCTGCAATAACTGCATTTGCAAAGTTCAATACAGCTTTGGAAGAACGATAATTCTGTTCCAGCTTGAAAATTCTGGTATCTGGGAAAGCTTTTTCAAAGGATAGAATGTTTTCTATCTGAGCACCCCGCCAGCCATAAATACTCTGATCATCATCACCCACCGCAAAAATATTACCATGTAATGCGCTTAGTTCCTTAACCAAAAGCAACTGTGCTGCGTTAGTGTCCTGATATTCATCAACCAGAACGTATTTGAAAAGTTTCTGGTATCGTTGCAGCTGTTCGGGAATTTGCCTTAAAAGAAAAACAGTGTTAGTCAGCAGATCATCAAAATCCATTGCCTGCTGCTCACGAAGCTGTTTCTGATAAGCCTTATAAATGCGGGAGACTTCCTGCTCATAAAAGCCTTTGGCCATTTTCTCAACTTCTTCAGCTGTCAAGCAGCGGTTTTTGTATCTGCAAATCAGTCCAGCTGCCTGCCTGGCAGTAATGCTGCGATCATCTATATCAAGATTTTTCAGGACTTTTTTTATCAGTGTTAATTGATCGTCACTGTCAAAAATGGTAAACGAAGAAGTATAACCCAGATGCCTGCTTTCCAATCGCAGAATACGTGCACATAAAGAATGGAAAGTCCCTATCCACAAACCATTTGCCGGGACCCCGATCAAAGCCTCCACTCTGGAGCGCATCTCACGAGCAGCTTTGTTGGTGAATGTAGCCGCAAAAATCTGCCCCGGATTAATACCGGTTTCTATCAGATAAGCAATTTTAGCTGTCAGAACTCTGGTCTTACCGGTTCCAGCACCGGCAAAAACCAGCTGTGGTCCTCCCATGTAAAGCACAGCATCCCGCTGCACCTGATTGAGAACCATTTTATCCAGCACTGAAGGTTTATTTTTATAATGTGTCATTCTGTGTAGCTCCAAGTACCTGATCGATAGTAGTCAAACCATCAATTACCTTTCTTAAACCGTCACGACGTAAAGTGTCAAAATCACCCCGCTTGAGACAGCATTGTTTAATCTGTTCTGCCGGAACTCTCTGAAAAACCAGTTTTGAAACATTGGAATCAGGAATCAAAAGCTCAAAAAGTCCAATTCGCCCTTTAAAGCCTGTATTATTACAGTGTTTGCACCCATTGGCTTTAAAAAACTGCACTCCGGGGCGCAATCCAATTCTGCTTAAAACCTCTTCTTCCGGATAATAGGCCTCTTTGCATTTCTGACACAGTCTTCTTACCAACCTCTGGGCAAGAATAGCTTTAACAGTGGAAGTTACCAGAAACGGTTCGATTCCCATATCCAGTAAACGGGTATATGCACTTGCAGAATCGTTGGTATGCAGCGTTGAGAGTACCAGATGCCCTGTCAAAGCGGCCTGTATTGCCATTTGGCTAGTTTCCAGATCCCTCATTTCACCGATCATTATTATGTCCGGATCCTGACGCAGTATGGAACGCATTCCATCTGCAAATGTAAAACCTGCTTTTGTATTTATCTGCCCCTGACAAATCCCGTCAAGATGAATTTCAACCGGATCCTCCATGGTAACTATGTTTTTGGAGGTGTCATAAATTTTTTGCAGTGAAGAATAAAGTGTAGAACTCTTACCGCTTCCGGTAGGACCTGTAACCAGTATAATTCCATCAGGGGCTTTTATGATTTTCTCAAAATCAGCTATCATTTTTGGAAGAAAGCCCAACTTGTCTAAAGTCAGATTGTTTGAGTAGGGATCAAGAATTCTCATGACAATTTTTTCATTGACTCCACGCTTTCTGGTCATCATAGGATAAGTAGATACTCTAAGATCAATCTCCCGGTCTTCAAAACGGATCTGGAATCTACCATCCTGGGGTTTTCTTTTTTCCGCAATATCCATCCCGGACATGATTTTAAGCCTGGAGATAATCTGAGCCCTCAACTGAAGAGGTATGGGATTTTTCTCCACCAGCTCCCCATCAATTCGAAACCGCAATCTGACATATTTTTCCATAGGTTCTATATGAATATCAGAAGCACGTTCCATAATAGCCTGATTTATAAGCAGATTGGCCAGTTTGACAACCTGAGCCCCCTCTTCATCGGAGAGTTTGTCAAACTCATCCTCAACTTTCACTACATCCAATTCATCTGCTGCGGAAGTCTGCCCCAGAAGCTTGGTCATGTCCTCCAGACCGGCAGAATAATTTTTGTCTATAGCAGTTATTATGCTTTTTTCTGCAGCGATTACCGGATCTATCTCTTTTCCAGTTTTGAATTTAAGATGATCAATTGTGCGTAGATTGGTAGGATCAGCCATAGCCACAGTTAAAACATCATCAGTCTCAAAAAGGGGAATTATTTTATATTTGCGGGCAATCTCCTCTGGAACCAAACGGATAAGAGTGCGAGAAAAAGTAAAATTTTCCAATACCACATGCTGAACATCCAGCTGAGCACTGAGCACATCAACCAGTTTACTTTCCGTTATAAAACCAAGATTGATTAAACATTTACCTAATTGCAACCCGCTTTTTTTCTGTTCATCCAGACCCAACTGAAGCTGCTGATCAGTAATAAGGCCTTGCTCCAGAAGAACCTCTCCAATTCTTTTTTTCTGATCAAGATGTATCTGAGCACCAAGAACACTGGACAATTCATCATCACTGATAAAGCCCATTTTTACCAATACAGAACCCAGACTTACTCCGCTTCTTTTGTGCTCCTGCAGAGCCGAAAGCAGCTGTTCCTGATTGATCAAACCCTGGGAAAGCAGTATTTCACCTAATTTTTTACGCCGTTTCTCTACCATCATTTCGCCATTTTTTTAAAAATTGGTAATTGTAATTCTATCAGTTTCTGAAATGATCCCAACTACCCGGTGAGACCTCTGAAGTCAAACCACCGTTTTCCAGAAACAGTCCACTATGCTTACTGGTAAACTGACCAATACAAAAAAGACCATCACAAAATTCCGGTCTTATACTGAAAGGATCAAACCTGCTGGAGGCTGCAAAAAGTAATTCATAATCCTCCCCGCCATGAAGATACCATTCCTGTAAAGAGATCCCCACATCCGCGCTCAATTTTATCATTGGTTCCGGAATCTGTAAAGAATCTAATTTTAGTGTAATACCCAGATCGTTTTCATAAGAAAGCGTTCTGCAATCTTTTGAAAGCCCATCTGAAAGATCCATCAATGCATGAACTTCAGGATCAGAAGCCAGAATCAAACCCGCTTCGATACGGGGCACTGGTTTAATGTGGTTAAAAACCAGAGAGGAAAAAACTTGAGGAAAATTATCCCTGCCCCACCTTTTTAATACCTCAAAGCCGGCAGCACTTCTTCCAGGAAAACCACTAACCCATAAATTATCCCCATCCCTGGCCCCCCTTCTTTTTAATATCCTTTGCCCCTCAACAGTATTGCCCAGAAATGTTATACCGAAAATCCATTGCTGCCCTCTGGAGAGATCCCCTCCAACAATTGGAAACTGCCACCTTGAACAAGCTTGAGCAAAACCACTATAAACAGAGTGTATCCTCTGTTTAAGATCGCTGCAATCACCAGGAAAGACAAGCTGAACCAGCGCACTATCTGGTCTGGCACCCATTGCCGCGCAATCACTGATATTGGAAACCATCGCCCGGTATGCAGCTTCCTGTAAGCTCATGGTTTTAAGAGTAAAATGTACCTCTTCCACAGAAATATCAGTGGTAAGTATCAGTTTTTCACCTTTTTTGGCACACCGTACTGCAGCATCATCACCGATACCTATTTCATACGAATCGTTACGGCAACAATCTGCTAACTGCTGAATTTGATTTATAATTTCAAATTCTGCAGAAGGAAAACTCTTGCTGCCCACTGTTACCCCTTTATTTTAGTACGATTAGATGGCTCTCAAAGTACTGCAGACTCAATACATTTTCTGCAAATATAGGTTTTGAAAACCAGTGCTAATTACTATTTTTGCCTTTTATCCTGTTTTTACTACCAAATCTGGAGAAATTCATGAAACTGCCATTTAAAACAGAATCATCCCGAAATAAAATTGCTGCCGTGGGCTCTGCCCTAGTAGATATCTGCCTTCTGGAAGAAGAAAATTTTTTAGCCCAGACCGGCGGAAGAAAAGGTGGCATGGTTCTGGTGGATAACAATTTTATTCAACAGACATTAAAAAAATCCAACCGAGAACCGGTTATTGTCCCCGGTGGTTCAGCCTGCAATACTATACTGGGAGTAGGAAAACTGGGAGCAGCAACTCGCTTTATCGGCAAACGTGGTGATGATGAACTTGGAAAACTTTTTGAAAACGGTCTTCTGAATCATAATGTTGAACCGGTCCTGATGAAATCAAAAACACCCACAGGCCATGTGCTCTCAGTAATCACACCTGATGCACAGCGATCAATGTTCAGCTATCTGGGTGCAGCAGCAGAAACTTCTCCTGAAGAGATCTCACCAGCTCTTTTTTCAGATTGCGCAATTGTTCACCTGGAAGGTTATCTGCTTTTCAATGAAAAATTGATGATGGCAGCACTGGAAGCAGCCAAAACAGCTGGTGCATACATTTCTCTGGATCTGGCCAGCTTCACAGTCGTAGAAGCCGCCCACAGTCTGTTGGAAAAAATCACCGAAAATTATGTTGATATTCTGATTGCCAATGAAGATGAAGCACGGACTTTTACAGGCCATAAAGACGAACTGAAAGCACTGCAATATCTGGCCCAAAAAGCATCCATAGCAGTTCTGAAAGTGGGAAAAAGGGGAAGCTATATTGCCAGTAAAGCTGAAACCCTTACCATAAATGCAATGGGTGATGGTTCTGCAATTGACACCACCGGTGCAGGCGATTTATGGGCTGCAGGTTTTCTTTTTGGTCTTCTAAAGGGTTTCCCCCTAAAAAAATGCGGGGAATTAGGCTCTGCATGCGGCTTCGAAGTATGTCAGGTAATCGGTGCGAGTATCCCAGAACAGGGATATCAGAGAATTAGATCACTTTTCTAACGATTTTTCTTGCATTTATCGCGGGAAAAGTGTATTTACCTTTCATTATCGTTATTCGGACGCAGGAGCGCGCAAATTTTCCACTCCTTACCGTATCAAACATCTGCAACCGTTTCTCATGGAGGTTCTTTGTGGCCACTAAGTTGTATGTAGGTAATCTCCCGTTTAATGCTTCTGAAGAGCAAGTCAGTGAGCTTTTCTCACAAGTTGGGGAGGTCAGTTCAGTAAAAATCATCACAGATCGTGAAACTGGAAAATCAAGAGGTTTCTGCTTTGTAGAGATGGAAAATGGAGAAGCTGCAATTTCCGAACTCAACGGAAAAGAACTTGGTGGAAGAAAAATAACCGTAAGTGAGGCAAGGGAAAGAGAACAGCGTCCTGGAGGCCCCCGTCAGGGTAATGGCGG
Organism: Chitinispirillaceae bacterium; assembly: GCA_036260705.1. Classification (GTDB taxonomy): domain Bacteria; phylum Fibrobacterota; class Chitinivibrionia; order Chitinivibrionales; family Chitinispirillaceae; genus JAAYPC01. The sequence continues at coordinate 15,884 of DATAMG010000058.1, forward strand.
TTTTAAGAAAAGATTTAATGGCCCTCGCCAATAAATATACAGGGCCGTTTTTACAAACGGCCCTTTCTTTATATAAGCGGAATATTTAGCTGACTTCTAACATTCTCCCGCTAATACTGAGCACAGTCGAAGTATCCATCTCAGCTTTCTTACAGTAAATCAGCATTTGGTTTTAATAAGATTCCGGTATTTCTATTATCTGTACAGAGGTAGCCTGAGGCCCCTTCTCACCCATTTCCTCCGCAAAACGCACTCCCATTCCCACCCTCAACTGATCAAAAGAAAATCTTAGAAGACTGTTCTTGTGAAAAAAAATTTCCCTGCCATCGACAGTACGAATAAATCCGGCATCTTCGTTAAAGAAAATTTTCTCTATAATTCCTTGTACCTGCTGGTGAGGATGTACCTTCACATCCCCGTTCAATCTAGCCACCAACTCTTTAATCTGACGGGCTGCAGCCTCAAAAGCCCAACGAATCTCTGTGGCAACATCAAGATGGAGATTACCTTTACTGGGGTCGCGACTTACCACCAGTTCATGTCCCGGCGGAATCTTTATATCCAATCTTACCCGGTAAGGCTGTCCTGTACTCTGATGTTTCTGCAGTTTTTCTACTATTACTCTGCAACTGTTAATATGATCGAAGATTTTATCAAGCTTTGCGGCTTTTCTACGGATCAATTCCTCAAGCTCTTGGGTCTTCTCAACATCGCGGAAAGTTATTTCTAAAGGAATCTGCATAAAATCATCCCTGGATCAATTTTTGTAAATTGCTTATAGTAAACTTTGTCTGCAAATCAGATGCCATATCGACAGTTACAGATGACAAAGCTGACATGAAATACGCAGAGCCTCATAAGGAGTCAACCCATTATTGATTCCTCTGCGATAAGCATACCCTCTGCACCCTATACAGTAGGGAAGAAAACTGCAGACAGCACACTTTCCCTCCATATAACTATCTATGCTGCGTGCATATACAAATGGCTCTGCTTCATATGCTGCAAAAAGGCCATATTCAAAAGCATTGTAGGGATATTTTCCATCTTTAAAAAAAAATGAATGTTCATCAAAATTGATGTATATACATGGGCGAATATCCCCGCTTACAGTCACATAAAGACTATAAAAATGTTGAAGACATACTCCTGTAATAAAAGGTGTGTATGGCATCCAGTCATAACCGTAATGTTCTTTGTCTATGAAATGAAGCCGCTTCTTGAATGCCCTTATCTTAGCCGCACTCAATAACAGATCATCAATTCCTTTGGCACGTTCAGGATAAATGAATTGAATGTGCGGGAAAACATGATTTCTTCTACAGAAATGCCACAGTTCATCAATTTCGTTGATATTCATGGCATTTGCCACAAAAGTAACACCCAGTCGAAGTAGATTTGGATCTTGTGTATGGGAAAATCCTGTTTCAAGTAAATTGTGAAGTCCAGCCTGAATTCTCACATAAGCTCCAGATAGTCCTGCCAGATTATCCTGAGTAGCCGGATGCAAAGAATCGATTTTAGCCATAACCGATACATTATGCTGGTATAAGAAGGAAGCCAGTTCGGAAGTAATCAGAATCGCATTGGAAAAAACAACCGGCTGTAAACCACATTGACAAATAAAAGTGATTATATCCATAAACCGAGAATGAAGCAAAGGCTCTCCACCACCGGTTATAATTACTGATTTTGCCTTCATATAAGCAGCTTCGGATATAACCTTTTTCAATTTCTCGAAATCGACTTCATAAGGAGCTCTCTTAGAACACCGTGTAAAGCAATATCTGCATTGTAAATTACAAGAAGTATTTATTTCTATTCTTACTGAAAGAAGTTGCCTGCGATCCCGTGCAAAAATTGCTTCATGCGGATCGAAACTGAAACCTGTCAGACCAGGAGTTCGCTTTCCTGCCATCATCTCCTTTGAAATATTCATAACGGCCCGCCTTACACCAGACTAGCATCTCCTGATTGTCTTAAAGCAAGCTGCATGCCGCAATTTGCTTAATTCAATTATGATAACAGAACAAAAGGCGACAGAACGCCCGAAACTGTATGGTTGTTGCCGGTTCACCAATACAGAAAGCGCCCGCCGCCTTAATAGTCAAGCATTCTAGCCACGAAACATACCAAGTAATCTGCCTCCCAGAGCAGAACCGCTGAAAAATCTGGAAGCACTTACCACCAGCAAACCAATCAATATAAATGTCAATCTTGGCTGGTCAACCAGTGCCAGTATACCCAATACCGCAGCTCCTACTCCTGCAACTATCTGTAATCCGGCAGCAGCACTCACTGCTTCTTTAGCCATTATTCTAGCATTGTTTGTTGTCAATTTGAATGCATTAAGATAGTTCAAACGTGATGTGGTTCCACTACCGAGCATAAGTGCACCACCAAAAACTATCACTGCGATGGCCATCAGTGTTTCAGGAATGATCCCCAGCAATGCCAAAACACCCAGGGTAATCCCACCCAAACCAGCCAGAAATTCAGATGTGATACCACCTCCTACATCAGCAATGTCTAACTGCCCGGATTTGTCAGATTCCATCAAATCTGCCATTCTGGAAGAGATTGCAATCCCTTCAATCAAAAAGGCAGCACCTACCGTTATTGTGGCCACAATAGCCATCCATGATGGCAATACGTCGGCCAATCCCAAAATGGCAAGCGCTAATGCACCGGCACCAACCAAACCCTCTACAAAAGAACCACTTCCAATCACCCTGGCAGTGGTAATTGTCTCAGGCTTGGCTGCCTCATACCCTCTTTGTGCAGCTATATCCATAATATTCTCCTTTGTCCAACATTCATATTATTATATCTGCAGATATTACGGTGTGTGTGACATGCACATAGATCTCGCTTTTCCTCAACTTCTCCATGTGTCAGACTGTGAGGTATCTTTTTCTTTAAAAATTACGGATAAAGCTCTGCAAGTTATCTAATTTTGCAAAAAATTAAATACTTCAGTAGAAAATTCTATTCCTCTAATGCCTGCAATTTGGCCAATCTCCTCAAGTGACGCTCAAAACTGAGGAATTTCGCCTTTAAAAAAACTTCCACCAGCTCCAATGCCAATTCCAGTCCAATCACTCTGGCTCCCATACATATTACATTCATATTGTCATCCTGAACCCCCTGATGTGCAGAAAAAACATCAGTAACAAGCCCGGCTCTGACCCCTTTTATCTTGTTTGCACAAATACTGGCTCCAATTCCACTACCACACACCGCGATTCCCCGCTCGATTTCCCGCTTGGCAATCGCCTTGGACAGAGGTATTACGAAATCCGGATAATCATCATCTGCAACAAACTGATATGCACCAAAATCCCTTATCTCATATCCCCACTCAGCTGATGCAGTGGAAATCGCATTTTTCAGACTGTAACCACCATGATCTACTGCTATACCTATTATCATCTTTGAGCACCTTATGATGTTGTTCTAAAAGATCATTTCCCAATAAATATGCCAAAGTTCTTCTTTCTTCATTCGATTCAACTGGTTATAAAAACAGCAACATCGATTTTCAGGATGAGCAAAAAGTATTTTCATCATAATGCAGCCGATCTCAAATTCACAGACTACAAAATTTCTTCTCAGCTATCTGAAAAAGCACACTGGCTCAATCATTGCAGGTGTACTGTTTCTTTTAGCTGTTGATACTATTCAACTGATTATTCCTAAAATCATCCAGCATTCACTTGATATTCTGGGAAACACCCCTTATAGCACCTCTATTATCTTGAAAAAATCCCTAATAATAATCAGTCTGGCAGCAAGCACTATTTTATTAAGATTCCTATGGCGCTTCTACATTATCCGCCCCTCACGAAAAATAGAAACCCAGCTTCGCCAGGATATGTTCGAACATCTGGAAAAACTATCCTGCTCTTATTTCAATAAAACCAAAACTGGTGATTTAATGGCACTGTTTATCAATGATCTCAACTCCATACGCATGGCTTGCGGAATGGCACTTATAGGTCTGGTCGATGCACTATTTCTCAGTACCATGTCACTTTTTTTTATGTTCACCATAAGCATCAGACTCACTCTGTATACCATCATCCCTTTTCCAGCAATAATTTTTCTGATGATAAAAACAGGTAAAATTATCCAGAACCGGCACACCAGAGTGCAGGAATCATTCGATGCCATCTCATCTCATGCTCAGGAATCCACCTCTGGGATACGCCTTGTCAAAAGTTTCCACCAGGAACACCACGAGATCATCAGATTCAGAGAACTCTGTAATACTTATGTCAAATCCAACATTGCGCTTGTCAAAATATGGGGACTTCTCTTCCCAACCCTAACGTTTCTGGGATCAATCGCACTTGCAATACTGATCTACTTTGGAGGAAAACAGGTAATACTGCAGCAAATATCAATCGGCCAGTTCGTTTCATTTACTTTTTATATAAACCTTCTTATCTGGCCCATGATCGCCACAGGATGGGTTTTCAATATGTTTCAGCGCGGCCTGGCATCAACCAGAAGAGTTCTGGAACTGATGAACTCTAAACCGGAAATAGTGATCAATTCAAACAACCGGTCAATCTCCAGGTTCAAAGGCTCTATCCAATTCCGTTCACTTTCTTTCCGTTATGATCCACAATCTCCGGATGTCTTGTCTGATATCAATCTTACTATTCCTGCAGGAAGTTCACTTGGAATAATCGGTAAACCCGGCT